>DATGFZ010000028.1:0-9820 GCA_035308805.1 Puia sp.
CATTTACGGAAAAGACATTTCCCATTCCCTTCAGATAGCCCGCCAATATGGCCTTATAGAATGCCGGGCGGATTTCTATGGCTTCCCAGTCAGCACTATTTTCATCTACCGTACAGGCCATTGTACGGATCATATCTCCCGGATCAGAAAAAAATTTTCCTGGCATGATTGTGTCCATATCAACCGGGCAGATTGCCTGGTCCGTTTTTTTGTCAAATAAAATATTTGTGATTTTGCAATCGTGATGTACCACGCGGTTTGGATAATCCAGATCATCTTGTATGAATTGAAAAAAATCCACCAGGTTTTGTTTCTGCCTCAATTCAGCAATGATATGCGTTGCTTTTGACAAAAGAATGACGGAAGCATTTTCCACTGCTCTTTCAAATTGCTCATTGCGAAAAATGAGATTGTGAAAATCCGGGATAATTTCTTTTACTGCATTGATGGGTAATGACGATAATGCGCCGGTAAAAGTGGCAAAACAGTTTGCGACCGTGAAAGCCGCTTTTTCATCCGAAGCCAGGGCCTGAGCATAGGAATCTTTTATAAAAGCAGTAGCGCGCCAATGATTATTTTGGTCATCAACCCATAGAAAATTTCCATTTGCAGCGGCAATTGGAGGGGGAATATGGATGGATCCATTTTTATTTTTCAAGCAGTCATATACCAGCAGATAATTGAATAAAATATCATATGGCTTTGGAAAAACATGGGTATTGATTGCCTGCAAAACAATGGAGTTACAGTTTGAATCGTCTGTTATCCTGTAAGTGTGATTAATTAATCCATTACCCAGTTGTTCAACATGAATCTCCGCTGGAGGAAGAGGAAACGGGTAATGCCAAAATTGTTTCGCAGCTTCTTTTATCACTTCAATATTCAATTCTGCAAAATTTAAAATTCGTCGGTTAGGGCAAAATTATTTTTTCTGTACATCCACTGACCGCTGGTGAAATCAGGAAACTCTACTGTTTGATTTCCGAGTTCGACACTCATTTCGCTTAACGGCGTAATCGCGCTCCAACAGGCAGCATCGTAAACATCCATCGGCGTGCGAACTTTATTTTTTATGGCATTGACAAACGCATGCAACACAAAAAAATCCATGCCTCCATGACCGGCGCCTTCGGTATTCTTACCCCATCGTTGCCATAAAGGGTGATCATATTTATCTAGATAGGGTTGTGCCAATTCCCATTCATCTTCCTTTTTACTCACCCCTTCAATGTAGAGTGATTTATTGACGTCCATCCAAATCCCATTTGTTCCCTGCACGCGAAACCCGAGCGAATAAGGTCGCGGATTATTCGTATCATGCTGTAGCAAAACAGTTTCTCCATTTACACATTTGAGGTGTGTGGTGACAATATCCCCCAACTTAAATTCAACCTTAGCGTTGGGATGATTTTCGCCACCATGGTCTACAATGTATTTGTGCAATCCTCTTGTCTTTGTCGAAAACGAGGATAGCGATACGAAACGATTGCCGTGATTGACATTTAGCATCTGTGCAACAGGTCCGATGCCATGCGTGGGATACAGATCACCGTTTCGATGAACAGAATGATTTGTTCTCCACCTTGCCTCTGAAAATGCCTTCTCGCCGAATTCTACGCCGTGACCATAAGCTTCGGTGCCATTGTTAAATTTCACATCGCGCAAATCGTGCTGATAGCCACATTGCAGGTGAAGCAGCTCGCCAAATAATCCTTGTCTCACCATATTCAAAACAGCAATTACATCGCGGCGATAACAAACATTTTCAAGCATCATCACATTCGCTTTTTGTTTTTCCGCTTCCCGCACCACATTCCAGTGGTCTTCCATGGTAATACCCAGGATGACTTCTGTTGCCACATATTTTATTCCTGCCCGCAGGCTATCCAGCACCATTGGGCCATGCCATTCCCAGGGAGTGGCAATCAGCACACCATCGAGGTTTTTTAATTCAAGCAGGCTGCGGTATGCATAATTATCGCCCCTGAAGATTTGTGGCATCGCCTTACCAGATTTTTTTATCAGGTCAGTGGCCATCTGCAACATGCGATCATCCACATCACAAATCGCGACGACCTCAACATCCGTTCGACGAAGCGCGTTATCCAAATGATTTTGCCCCCGCAATCCTGTCCCGATAATGGCCAGTCTTACTTTTTGATCTGCAGCAAATAAACTTCCCGATGGCAATATGGCAAAACTGCCTGCGGCAATTGCTGAATTTCTTACAAATGTTCTGCGATTCATGTGTTGAGTTTTGAATGAGGAATTCCTTGGTCAGCGACGAGCAGTCCGATGTTCGAATGTATAAACTTCTTCGGACTTCTGACCCCGTACCCGGAACTTTTCAATGTATCCGATCTCCACGCACTTCGAGTGAGACAATAATGTCCGCCTCGTACTGCAGCCATTCTTTCCAGCGATAACGAACTTTGGTTTTATCCACGTAGCTTTCACACAAGTCAATAAATAAATGATAATGCCCGGCTTCACTTTCCATAAAACGCCTGTAAAAATTGCGGAGGTATTCATCATCCAAGCCTTCGCTCAATCTTTTGAAACGTTCGCAACTCCGCGCTTCAATCAAAGCCATCGTTAGCAGCTGGTCCAGGAAACGCTCTTCCTCCACGCCACCTTTTTTCTGAAATCCCAATAGTTTATTTACGTATTCATCCCTGCGTTGCCTGCCCAGGGGTAAATTTCTTTTTTGTAATTCTGCAAGCACCTGCCTAAAATGCCCCCATTCTTCCGTAACGACTGGCGCAAGCCCTGTCACCAATTTCTCTTTGGAAGAATAACGTTGGATTAAAGAAATGCAGCTGACCGCCGCTTTTTGTTCGCAATAGGCGTGGTCGGTTAATATTTCCTGAAGCGACAAACTTGCCAGGTCGACCCAGCGCGGATCAGTAGGTAGTTGTAAGCCGAGAATGTTTATTGCCTGAGTCATTTGTTGTTTTCAACATGTATTCGTGAATCGGGTTTCGAGCTATTATGAATCATCGTTCGGTCAGCTGCCGGGCGCTTGTATCGTTTTGTGGTGTTGGGCCGTGCACCGAGAGATTCTCATATTTTCAGTTTACCCTATTTTTGGCGAAGATATGAATGATGCGTTTTTAAATAAGAAACTGGCAGAAAGAAAAAATCAGCATGCTTACCGCCAATTGCGATTGACAAAAAATAAAATTGATTTTTGTTCAAACGACTATTTGGGAATTTCAAGGGCCAGCCTGCTGTCAGCGGTCAAGGGAGAGCTGTCAAGCGGTTCAACGGGCTCACGGTTAATATCCGGCAACTATCCCCTAATAGAAGAAACAGAAAAAATTATTGCGGCATTTCATGATGCTGAAACAGGATTGATTTTTAACTCTGGTTATGACGCGAATGTGGGGTTATTGAGCTGCATCGCACAAAGGGGGGATACCATATTGTATGATCAATTGAGTCATGCTTCTATAAGAGACGGCATACGGCTTGGTTTCGCGCAGTCATTCTCATTTGCACATAACGATTTAGAAGACCTCGAAAAAAAATTAAAACGAGTGCAGGGAAATATTTTTGTGGTAACGGAATCCGTTTTCTCAATGGACGGGGATCTTGCCTCGTTAAAAGCAATCAGCGAGCACTGCGAAAAGCATAACGCCAATTTAATTGTCGATGAAGCACATGGGACCGGGGTCGTTGGACAGAAGGGTGAGGGCTTGGTCCAGCTGCTTGGCCTGCAAAAAAAATGCTTGGCCCGCATGCATACTTTTGGAAAAGCATTGGGTTGTCATGGTGCGATTGTTTTGGGAAGTGAAAGGCTGCAAAATTATCTCATCAATTTTTCCAGGGCATTTATTTATACCACCTCATTGCCGGAAATAAGTGTTGATGCAATAAAAAACTCTTATGAAATATTTCCAACCATGACTGATCAGCGACAGCATTTACAGCAATTGATCGGAAACTTTCAAGGTGCGGCAGTAAAATTTGAAAAATTAAAGAGTTCTACGCCGATCCAGGTGGTGATTATTCCAGGAAATGATGAAGTAAAAAAAATCGCTTTCTATTTGCAGGAACATCATTTGGATGTCCGAGCGATTCTTTATCCAACGGTTCCGGCAGGGAGTGAAAGGTTACGGATCGTCTTACATAGTTTCAATACGAATGAGGAGCTGCGTTTATTGATTGAAAAACTGAATGGATGAAAGTGAAACCGCAGGTTTTGTGTGGCAGGTCAGTAAAACCAACGCTTGGCAGACGCGCAATCAGGCCTGCACCGGCAGGTCTTGCCAGAAATTCCACGGCCGGGTGCACAATCAAAAAAAAATTATACATTTAGCGATTGACAGTAATTAGCACGCATGAAAATCATCCCATTTTTTATTTGCTTATTGGTTACCGTTAGTTTAGTGATTGCGCTTAACAGGCAATGGGGCAGTATTCCGCCTATTGGTAAATTTGTGAGTCCGCAACATGGCTTTTGGCAAAATGCGGATGCATATGATAAAGACTACAGCGCTGACCTGAAATTTCCGGGAATTATTGATTCTGCTACTGTTTTTATTGATGAAAGACTGGTGCCGCATATTTTTGCTGTGAATGAACGGGATGCCTATTTTATCCAGGGCTATTTACACGCGAAATTCCGGCTGTGGCAAATGGAATTTGAAGTGTATGCGGCGGCGGGAAGGATCAGCGAATTGATCGGCGATAAGGCGCTTAATTTTGATCGTGAAAAAAGAAGATTGGGGATGGTATATGCTGCGGAAAATTCGTTGCGGGAAATGGAAGCGGACCCCGTTACCAAAAATGAATGCGATGCGTACACAGAGGGTGTCAATACCTATATTGATCATTTAAAAGAGAGTGAACTGCCGGTCGAATACAAATTACTCAATTATCAGCCTGAGCATTGGAACAATTTAAAATCCGCGTTATTTCTAAAATATATGTCGCTGGATCTGGCTGGTCATGAAAATGATTTTGAATACACGAATGCAAAGAATTATTTCGGCATAGGCGACTTCGAAAAAATGTATCCATACCTGCAGGACTCGCTGGATCCGATCATTCCAAAAGGAACGACCTATCCGGCTCCGGGGGTCATGGTAAAACCCCCTTCAAGCGCCGACTCGCAATATTTTTCTAAAAGTGATCCTGCTGATATTGTAGAAAATAAGCCAAATAGAGATAACGGCAGCAACAATTGGGCAGTAAGCGGAAAGAAAACAAAAAGCGGCCGCCCGATTTTATGTAATGATCCTCACCTTGGACTGAATCTTCCTTCGCTCTGGTTTGAAATGCAGATTCACACTCCGCAATTCAATGCCTATGGAGCCTCATTTCCGAGTGCACCCGGCATCATCATTGGTTTCAACGATAGTTGTGCATTTGGATTTACGAATGCAGAAAGAGATGTCCGAGATTATTATGAGATGCAATTTAAAGACGAAACCATGAACGAATATTGGTTCGAGGGAAAATGGAAACAAGCAACATTCCGCTTCGATACCATTAAGATAAAGGGCAAACCCGATTTTATTGATACCGTCGCTTTTACTGTTTTTGGTCCGGTCATGTATGATAAAAAATTTACCGGGGGCAGGACGTCGGGCAAAAAATATTATGCAGTGAGGTGGAAAGCACATGATGCCAGCAATGATCTAAAAACATTTAACCGTCTTAACCACGCTAAAAATTATGAGGATTATTACAACGCTATAAAAAATTTACACACCCCGGGACAGAATTGCATTTTTGCCTGTAAGAACGGGGACATCGCGATTTGGGATCAGGGGGAGTTTCCGGCCAAATGGAAAAGACAGGGCGATTTTATCATGCCCGGAACCGACAGCAGTTATGCATGGCAGGGGACCATTCCGCAGGAAGAAAATCCCCATATGGTAAATCCCCAACGAGGATTTGTCAGCAGTGCCAATCAATTTCCGGCAGATCCGGCCGTGTATCCTTATTATCTCGGGGGATATTATCCGATGTACCGGGGCTTGACGATCAACAGACGATTAAGCAAAATGAATGATATTACCACCGACTCGATGGAATTGTTGCAGACAAATAATTACAATTCGTTTGCTTCTATGGCTGTTCCCCTTTTGCTAAAGAATATTTCCCGTGATTCACTGGATAATAATGAAAAAGATTATTATGACACATTGAGAAAATGGAATTATAATAATGATGTTAATGAATCAGGCGCTACTGTTTTTATTCTTACCTGGAGTAATTTCGAAGACATCGTCTGGCATGATGAGTTTTCAAAATGCAGACAGCCGACAACACTGCCTGAATCAGAATCGTTGCTGGAATCCGTTTTAAAAGACAGCGCGTATAAATTCCTGGATGACGTCAATACGCCCCAGAAAGAAACATTGCGCGGTGATATTCTTGCGGCATTCAGGAAAACGACCTTAACATTAAAAAATCTGGAAGTCGCAAGGAAATTAAGTTGGGAAATATACAAGGATACAAGAATAAATCATCTTGCTAAATTGGCTCCTTTTAGCAGGTTACATCTGAATATTGGTGGTGGTTCCAATTGTATAAATGCGGCAAACGCAGATCATGGTCCGAGCTGGCGAATGATCGTAGAATTGACCGATACGACAAATGCCTATGGCATTTACCCCGGTGGGCAGAGCGGAAATCCCGGCAGCCGCTTTTATGATAATTTTGTCGACGATTGGGCAAACGGGAAATATTTTAAGCTGTGGGTGATGAACAAAAATGATATCAATGATTTCAGGGTAAAATATAAAATGGCTTTTAGAAAATGAGATTGAAGTTCACCATCGCTATATTACTCACTGCATTACTTTGCTTTGTGGGAGGGTTATGGTTCCCCTGGTGGGAAATCGCGGTCGCCTCCTTTATCGTCAGCATGATCATTCCGCAGCAGCGCTGGGATTCCTTTTTATCCGGCTCATTAGGTGTTTTTTTTCTATGGGGGATTTTATCATGGTGGATCGATTTTAAAAACAACAGCATTCTATCTCAAAAAATTGCACAAGTATTGCCATTAGGTGGTTCCCCTTACTTATTGATTTTGGTGACCGCATTCATTGGCGGCATTGTTGGCGGATTTGCTGCACTCACCGCAAGCTATATTCGAAAAACATAGGCCGCATTTTGATCTGCATGGATTTCTCTTTCACATTTTCATAACGTATTGCAGGTTAAATTTGTTTCTATTTAAATCCCCTGATGACGAAAATTCTACTGCTTGTTTTATCTTGCTTACTGATATTGTCGCCCATTAGCGCACAAAGAATCTCGGGTGTTGTCACTGATGACCGGGGACACGTATTGCCTTTCGCTTCCATTTTTATAAAAGGCACCACAAAAGGAACTACCTCTAATAATGATGGGAAATACTTTATCAATGCCGATGCCGGAAAGCAGATTATAATTTGTCAGTATGTTGGTTACCAAAGGCAGGAAAAAGCAATTACCATTACCGCCGGAAATATCACAGTTAATTTTTCCTTGTCCGTGCAGCAATTATCGATGAAAGAAGTGGTAATCAGACCGGGAGGGGAAGACCCCGCCTATGAAATTATCCGTCACGCAATCAAAAAAAGAAAAGAGTATGAATCACCGCTTGATTCATTTACCTGTGAAGCGTATATCAAAACACTGATGAAGACAAGAAAGCTTCCTTCTAAAATATTCGGTCACAAAATAGATTCAAGCGATAAAAAAGATATGGGTGTTGATTCAGCGGGGAAAGGGATCATTTATTTATCCGAATCACTTACGAAAATCGCATACAAAAAACCCGGCAAATACAAACTTGAGATTTTATCTGGAAGAGAAAGCGGTTCAAATGATTACGGTTTCAATTTTCCGACATTTATTAATTTCTACAACAACAACGTCACTGTTCTCGTATCAAAATTAAATCCGCGAGGTTTTGTTTCGCCCATTGCGGATGGTGCACTCAGTTACTATCGTTATAAATATCTCGGCTCTTTCGTTGAAGACGGCAAAGAAATAAACAAAATTAAGGTTATACCACGAAGAAGATACGAGCCCCTTTTTTCGGGGACCATTGATATTGTGGATGGCGAGTGGAGAATCCATAGCCTTGATCTGTTGCTTACCAAAACGGCGCAGCTTGAAATCATGGATACCGTTCAGATAAAACAGATACATGTCCCCGTTAGTAAAAATATTTGGCAGCCAAAAGATCAGACTGTTTATTTTACGTTTAATATCTTCGGGTTTGATGGGGTTGGCAATTTTTTAAATGTGTACAATAAATATGATATCGATCCTGCTTTCCCAAAAAAATATTTTAACAACGTGATCGTCAAGTATGACACGGCTATAAATAAAAAATCAAAACAATATTGGGATTCAATTCGTCCTGTCCCCCTTGAACCGGAAGAATCCAAAGATTATAAAATCAAAGACAGCATTTATCGCTATAATAAAGATTCTTTGTGGACGAAACGATATACCGATTCATTAAGAAAAAACCAGGAACATATTACTTTTTCTAAAATTCTATTTTCGGGAATTAGGCGGCGTGGCTATGGAAATAGAAAAATTACGGTTTACCATATAGATCCTCTTCTGGGAAAAATCGAATACAATACAGTCGAAGGAATCGCTGTAACCGAAGGCGGCAGCGTACAAACAGCAATCTTTAATAAAAAAGAATTGATCACATTCAGCCCGCACCTCCGTTATGGGTTTAACAACACACACTTTAATGCATGGGGTGACTTGCAATTGCGAAAAAATAATGTCATCAGTGATGACAATCCCTATGGAGGTTCGTTTAACAGGCAGTCGTTTGAATTGTCAGGCGGAAAAAGAGTCTCTCAATTTAATAATGCCAATCCGATTTCCCCGGTGATGAACTCTCTTTATACACTTTTTGAAAAAGAAAATTATATGAAGATCTATGAAAATTATTTTGGGGAAATAAAATATTCTAGACGTATGGAAAGCGGCTTGCGGATACGTGCAAATGTTTTGTATGAAGACAGGATGCCATTGAACAATTCAACAGATTATACCTTCGGCAACTATAAATATCGGCAGTTCACACCCAATTATCCTTATGAAAAAATTGATTCACAATTCACTGCCCATCATGCCTTCATAACAGGCGCGGAGATGCAATACCAACCCGGGCAGCATTTCATAGAATTCCCAAATCGTAAAGTGAGTATCGGTTCAGATTATCCAACTTTTTCTTTGTCTTACCAGCATGGCTGGAAAAATATTTTTAACAGCATCACTGATTTTGATAAATGGAATTTTTCTGTGTGGGACGATGTCAATTTTAAATTAAAGGGATTATTCAGCTACCGCCTGAACATCGGCGGGTTTTTACGTGCAGCTTCTGTGCCCATCCAGGATTTCCAGCATTTCAATGGGAACCAGACCATATTTGCAAGTGAGTATTTAAATAGTTTTCAAATTGCCCCTTACTACGCAAACAGCACGACGGCAGCGTTCTTCGCGACGGGTCATGTAGAACATCATTTCAACGGCATGCTCACCAATAAGATCCCATTGTTCAAAAAATTAAACTGGTATCTAGTAGCCGGTTCAAATGCCTTTTATGTCAATCCAAAAAATAATTACTTTGAAATCTTCGGCGGTGTGGAAAATATTTTCAAATTGCTACGCGTGGATTTTGTGGAATCTTATCTCAACAACCACACCGGAACCTTTGGCGTCCGGTTAGGGTTCGGGGGTTTACTCGGGGGAAGCATTCATGTAAATGGCAGTCAGGCTTCCATTACTCTCTGAAGATTATCTCTCCACACCCATATGCTTTTCAAAACTTTATCGCTTCTATTAA
>DATGFZ010000029.1:0-10950 GCA_035308805.1 Puia sp.
ATTCCAAGGAAAACGCTCCCGGCAGCATACAACCCAAAATACAAAAAGTCACCGGTTCGCAGAAGGCCAACATTTTCGTAGGCAAAGGACGAGAACGTGGTAAAGCCGCCACAGATGCCGGTTGTAAGAAAAAGCCGCCACTCTGGCGTAAGTATATTCCCTTTTTCTGCGAGGGCATAAAAAACGCCAATCAAAAAACACCCGAGAATATTCACCAAAAAGGTTGCAAAAGGAAAGGGATGCGGATACCAAGCAGAAATATATTTTTGGCAAAGAAACCGGACAATGCTTCCTATGCCGCCACCTATGCCGACAATAAAAATATTTTTAAAGATCATTTCTGGATTTTCATGAATTCTTTCAGATCAACAAGCCATTCGTTTTTGATGCGTAAAATCTTGACCGTCGTCGTATCTTTTTTATAACTGTTGAAATATTTAAAGGTCGTTACCGAATCATTTTCAGGGTGAATGTTCAGCACGACAATATCTGCATCTTTGTATTTGCTTTTTTCATCGCTGGAAAGCTCCTCATAATCCCTTTTCCACCTGGTAAACAGAAATTCGTTGGTGGAATCCGGGTATAGATAAAATCGCGCCTTATCATAATTGCCATCGAGGGAGGCGCGGATAAATTCTCTGCCTGCATCCTGTGCGTCCTCCGCTTTTTTAAATGAGGTTTCATTGTTGCATCCAAACAAGGCGACAGCAATAAGTAAAAGGGATATTTTTTTCATTCACGAATTTATTAAAAAGCATTGTTAATATGCAAATGTAAAAAAGCCTGCAGATAATTCTGCAGGCGCCTGGGTTAGTTTATTAAGGGAAATGATTATTTTTCTGTAGGTGTGACGGTATCAATTTGTTTGTCGCGCTCGTACGCTCTGATGATTGCCTTTACAAGTCGGTGACGCACTACATCTTCTTCATCCAATTCAATGTGTGTAATGCCATCAATGTTTTTAAGAAGATATAAAGCTTTTGCCAACCCGCTTTTTTGATTCTTTGGCAGATCAATCTGGGTCAGGTCGCCAGTGATAATTGCTTTTGCATTAGCCCCGATTCGCGTTAAAAACATCTTTATCTGCAGATCTGTTGCGTTTTGGGCTTCATCAAGAATAATGAATGCATTATCTAAAGTTCGCCCACGCATATAAGCAAGTGGTGCTATTTCTATAGTACGGGTGCTCATATAATAACCGAGCTTATCTGCCGGAATCATATCATCGAGAGCATCATACAACGGACGCAAATACGGATCGATTTTCTCTTTTAGATCGCCGGGCAAAAAACCGAGATTTTCTCCCGCTTCAACGGCAGGGCGCGTTAATATGATTTTTTTAACCGCTTTATTTTTTAATGCGCGCACCGCCAGTGCAACAGCGGTGTACGTCTTGCCGGTACCTGCCGGCCCCACTGCAAATACGATGTCATTTTTTTCGGTAGAGCTAACCAAACGTTTTTGGTTGAGTGTTCTGGCGCGTACACTTTTTCCGTTGGGGCCAAAAACCAAAATATCGTTGGGATGTTTCTCGACAAAATTATCAACTGTTTCGGCATCGTCCCCGCCGAGTATTTGTTCGAAATAATTTTCACTCACATGTCCGTTGCGTTCAAGATACTGAACGAGCAGATCAATTTTTTCTTTCGCGCTTTCTACCTGTTCGGGAGAACCGCTAAGTTTGATCTGGGATCCGCGTGAAAGTATTTTTAACAGAGGAAATTTCTTTTTTAAGATGTCTAATTTGCCGTTATTGGTACCGAAAAATTCAATAGGGTTAACGGTTTCCAGGTTAATAATTGTTTCAGTCAAATCAAATTCGTTTTTAATGTTCGCAAAAAAGCATTATCAAATTCTCCGTATTACCTTGGTGTTCTTCAAATATAATTATTCAAACTTGAATCACGGTAAAGTTACTTATTAACAAATTGTGGAAAGTGTTAATTTTTATTTTGTCGTCTGAAAATGGAAGTCTTATTATAAATAATCAAATAAAAAAGCACTCAATAATGAGTGCCTGTACAGCTTCATAAAGTTTGAATTGCCTTAAGTTTTCACAGTAGATAAAACGGGAACAACGTCTGAATAATGATCTTTATTTACAGACTTTGCGTTTTAGTAAAAGTTTAAAAGAAAAAAAAATTATCTGGTAAATTTTGCAATCCTACCATTGGACCCTGCAAGAAAAACAGATGAGCCGGCTTTTGCCTTTTGACAAACATGAAAACCTTCTCTGGAAATCAACCGCCAGTTTATGCCGCCATCGTTGCTTATGTCAACACCGTTTGTTCCGCAGGTTATGAGTTCACTTTCGGTGATGTATGCAACACAACTGCGATAACCGTGAGGAGGTGTTATTGGAAGCTGAAAAGTAAATGGCATCAATGTAATTAGGGTGCAATTGCCAGCTGAGGCGGTATCTTTAGCAAAGTCACCTCCAACAACAATACCTTTAAATGAGTTGTCCGGCGACAGCGCTAGTGAATTTGCTCCCATGGATTCCCCGCCCTGTGACAAAGGCAACAGGTGATTTGATACGGATGAAAAATAAAGAAAAGACTTCTTTCCCCCGGAAACAAATACTGGCAATTTGTCTTTAAATAATTTGAGGTTTGTTCCGCTCGACGCGAAAAAAGCTTCGCCTTCAGCAACAGCAATTTTATTTGTCAGGGAAGAAATTTTCCAGCTTTCACCATAATCTTCGGTGTCAGCCATAAATATTTTCCTATTGACCGGATCACCGACGACAATTCCATAACCGCCAGCAAAATCCATCGCATCTAAAAACATACCGGCAGTTGAATCTCGAAAAACTTCTTTCCAAGTTAGACCACCATCTTTTGTCTTTAGTATTATGGCAGGTTCAGCAACAGCCATTATTAATGCGGTGTTGGAATCAAAAGCCTCGATATCACGGAAATCTCTTTTCTCATGATCTTTTACTTTTATCCATTGAAAATCTTTGCCTCCGTCTGTTGAGCGTGCAACCGTGCCGCCGCTTCCGCTCACCCAGATGATGTTGCTATCAACCACGCTTAATCCACGAAGTGAAATTCCAGGTGCAGAAGTCAATACCTGAATTTCCTGAGCATATGTTTTACAATAGATCAGAACGATTAAAACGATGATGCTGTTTGTCTTGGTGTGCATTGAAAATTTTCAATCAATTTAGGAAACAAAAATTGCATTTTCAGGATTGCAATTGTTGTTTTTCATTATTTTTTCGCCTTTGAAAAAAAAAAATCAAAAAATTTTTAAATTTTTTTTTGGCAAAAAAAACAGCTGTTTTTTGTTGAGAGAAGTAGATTTTTTCTTTTTAAGGAAATGGAAAATCATTTTTTTTATTTCGTTAGGAAACAATCAATTCCAGAAGGTTATAAAACTACATATATAGTATTTTTTTAATTAATTTGAATTGACTCCAACTTTTTGATTATTAATAAGATGCGTATAACTTGCATCCGGATTAATCATTTTAAAAAATTAAAATACAGGTATATGTTAAAGCTTGCGCCTCTTTTTCTGATCATTGCCGTTGCATTTGGAGTTTACAGTTTATACTCAACAGATGTATTTCCTAAGATACTTTTCTTCTCCTCAACAATGGTTCTTTTTATTTCCTTATTGGGCAGAAAAAGATTTGCTTAATTCTTTTCTAAAAGAAATTAAATAAAAAAACGTTGTGCCAAAAGGCACAACGTTTTTTTATTTATTATAGATCAATTGACTAAGAAATTATTTGGGAAACTTTGTCCCCATGAACTTTCGTTGAGCTCAGGGCTGGGCTGTCGTATTCTGACTGGCTGGGATAAGCCGCACTGCCATGTTCCCAGGCATCCAATCCGCCAACGCCAACTTCACCAGGACCCTCAACGCGCAAATTCCAGGGATGTGGTAATTGCCTGATAAGCCACATCATGGCAAACGCAACAATAAATGTTGCTGCTGTTATGGTAAAGCTTCCGATTAACTGAGCTTTTAACACGGATGCACCACCTCCATAAAATAATCCTGCAACCGGGCTTGAGTTGTCTGCACCTGTTGCTGTGGTAGCCCCATATTTCCCTGCAGCGAATAATCCGAGCGACAACGTTCCCCATATGCCAGCAAATCCATGTACCGGAACGGCTCCGATGGGATCATCAATTCTTAGGTATTCCAACAGATAAAGTCCGTAAACTACGACAACTCCCGCAACAAGACCCAGAGCGATGGCGCCGGCAGGATCAACCCAATAACACGGACAGGTGATCGCGACTAAACCCGCCAGAAATCCATTGGTAGTCAGCCCAAGATCGAATTTTCCTTTTGTTGGCCCGGTCCATAATCCCACAAGCATTGCCGCCATCCCGCCACCGCATGCTGCGAGCGTTGTGTTTGTAGCTACGCGTCCGATCCCTTGCGCATCCAAGCCTGAAAGTGTACTGCCAGGATTAAAACCATACCAGCCAAACCAAAGAATAAATCCACCAACTGCAGCAATGGTCAAATTATGCGGAGCCATAGGTCCTCCTCCGTCTCGTTTAAATATTCTTCCAAGCCTTGGGCCCAACACTATTGCTCCGGCAAGAGAAACCATTCCGCCAATAGTGTGAACCACCGTCGAACCGGCGAAGTCGCGGAATCCTTGTCCGAGTGCAGGAAAGAAATTTCCAGCGCTTCCCATATTAGCTAGCCATCCATCAGGCCCCCAAGCCCAGTGGCCGATGATCGGATAAATAAAACCGGTAACGCCAATGCTATAAAGAATATCTCCGCGGAAACCTGTTCTTCCGATCATTGCCCCTGAAGTAACTGTTGAACAAGTATCTGCAAATGCAAACTGAAAAATCCAGTGAGCGATTACAGGGACCCCGGTTGTTAAATAAGTGCCGCTTGCCAGACCGCCGTCTGAATCTGTGCCGGTAAGAAAAAACCAATGGTAACCAATGAATCCATTACCATGAGCGAACATAAAAGCATAACCAAATGCCCAGAATAATAAACCGCAAAGACAAGTATCGAATATACATTCCATCAATACATTTACCGTTTCTTTTGCCCGGGCAAATCCGGCCTCAAGCATCACGAATCCTGGCTGCATACCAAAAACGAGAAATGCTGCGACCAATGTCCAAACAGTATTGATCGAGTTCATTATGTTAGTTTCATGCGCAGTGAAGGCAGGTGCCGCCGGCGTACCTTGTGCATGTGCCTGCGTGCCAAAAATTGCTGGCAAAAAACCCATCGCCAACAATACTAAAAATAAACCGATTAGTTTACCTCCAAACATACTGAGCCAGAATTTCCATTTTTCTGACCTTGTCATTTTGATTGGCGGAGAAATTAATCCATTTGTTCTTGCGGGAATTAATTTGGTAAAAAGCATGTGTTGAAATTTTTGGTTTTAAAATTGGTTTTACTGCGTATAAAAAAAATTAAAATTTATAGACTGCTGCGAGTATTGCACTCACTGTACTTTTCGTATATGTACCGTCCGATTTATAAAAAAAGTTTTTTGAACCGTTATCCAATCTTAATTCAGGAATGATGGTGAGATTGCTGCCCACTTTGCAAATCCCTGAAACCGTGATATCAAATACATCCAATCCGGCGGTTTGATTCGGAGTTGAGAAAAGATCAACGGGGTTGATCTTTAAACCGTTCTTATCTGTAAAATATTCACCTCTTAAAGTAAGCCCGAAAGTTGACGTTGGATCAAAATTCAAATAGGCAGCAATGCCACCCCAGCTAGCTGTTTTGCCAAGAAGGGATGAATTTACTGATTGCAGGGTTCCGTTCAGTCCAACAGCAAATTGACTGGTGATGGTCGCATTAACTACAAGATCAAACTGGTTTAAGCTTTTATATAATAAATAGGCAGGTGCAATTGCGGTATCCTGACTTACTCCGGAATAACCCTGGTAATTTAGATAAGCTTTTATTTTTCCATCTTTCGTACCCGTGCTGAATTGAGCGATAATAACTTTTGTTGATGCACTCGTAGTAGAAAAATCCGTAGGGTTCGCAATCCCAACCATAAATGCCGTAGTTCCACTTAGGGTTACATCAGCTTTTAGTCCTGTATGAAAAAACGGACCGAATGAAAACATATAATCCATGCTGTAATTTCTGTTTGCATAGGCATCCAGAACTTCATAACCAATATGGGTTCCCCATTTACCCATTGTAAGCTTAATTTTGTCAGAAACCTGGTAGCTTACATAGAGCTGTTTAACCGCAAATAAGGTTGGGTGAGCGGCGTCATTGTATGAAAATTCTTCAGCCCTTCTGCCAAAACCAAGATCAGCAGTTGCACTTACCTTACCGAAACTGTGGTCAGCCCTGATGGTAGCCATACCCAGTTCAAAAGAGTTTTGCGAATTCGTGAAACTTGTATAGTTATTTGTTAGTGTGGAGGGCGGGCCCGAAAAGTTGAACCTGTAATAAACATCAACAGAACCGGTAATGGTGACTGGCGGAGGTGTTTTGGCAGTAGTATCAGCAGCTTTTTTTGCAGCGCTGTCCGTTTGAGCCTGTGCCGTGAAAAAAAGCATAATAATAACTGTTGATGAGAAAAAAATTTTTCTTAACATTGTTTTGGTTTTAATTAGTAATAAAAAGGTGCAACGCTTATCAACTTGTACAAGAAGTTGGTTTAATTCAGTTGTACCTTTTTTTATTATGTGATGCGTATTCGGTCATAAGCTTTCTTTCTTTTTGGGTAGATGAGGTAATAATTCTTCGTTAACGAAATGGGCAAGCTTATATATTAAAAAATAAAATAATTTAAATATATTACTGCAATTTATACTAAATTTTCAACAATCATCTATAAAGTATTATATATAAAAATTCACAATATAAAACTGTTATTGTTAATAAGTTGATTATAAACTTATTAACAAATTATGATTTTAATTCATCAATTTTTAGAGTTCAATTTTTTGAATAATTCAAAATAAAAAAACCACTTGACTAGAGTGGTTTTGAAAAAAAAATGAATTTGCAGCGATGTCTATACCGCAATTAGATTTTGATCCCTACTTTCCAGCAACGAAGTTCCTGTTAGGTATTGATCCACTTTCCTTGCGCATTCACGCCCTTCACTGATAGCCCAAACCACCAGTGATTGCCCGCGACGCATATCTCCGGCCACAAAAATCTTGGAGATATTGGTTTGATAGTCCTTTTCTGTAGCCCTTATATTGCCTCTATTGTCAAGTTCGATTTCCAATTCGTGTACAAATCCTTCGTGTTGGGGATGTACAAAACCCATCGCCAGCAACGCCAACTCGCATGGAATTTCATTTTCACTACCCGGCACTTCTACAAATTGCGATGCCTTTTCATCTTCGGTAAATTTCCATTCCAACCTTACCGTTTTCAAGGCTTTTAGATTTCCTTTGCCATCACCAATAAATTCTTTTGTTGCAATTGCCCAGTCTCTGTCGCAACCTTCATCATGAGAGGAGGATGACTTATAGATCATAGGGTATGAGGGCCATGGCATAAAGGCTGTTCTATTTTGCGGTGGCTTTGGTAATAATTCAAACTGTGTTATTGTTTTTGCATGATGTCTGTTCGATGTTCCAACACAATCACTTCCGGTATCACCTCCTCCTATTACAACAACATTTTTATCATTTGCAAGAATATCCTCTTCAACTATTTTTTTACCGACTACTCTTTTATTTTGCTGCGTTAGAAAATCCATTGCAAAATGAACTCCTTTTAATTCTCTCCCTGGAATATTTAAATCCCGTGGAACAGTTGAACCGCCTGCTAAAACAATCGCATGAAATTCTCTCAGCAAATCATTGATGCTGATATTTATACCAACATATGCATTACACTTAAAATTAACTCCTTCTTCTTCCATTAATTTTATGCGCCTGTCTACAACCCATTTTTCCAATTTGAAATCAGGAATTCCATATCGAAGCAAACCACCAGGAGCATCATCGCGCTCAAAGATGGTAACTGTATGACCTGCATAATTTAACTGAGCAGCAGCGGCAAGTCCTGCAGGACCAGAACCTACAACAGCAATCTTTCTTCCTGTTCTGATGTTTGGTTTTCTTGCCTTTACAAAACCTTTTTCAAATGCGATCTCGATAATGTGCTTTTCAATTTCTTCGATCGTAACGGCGGGTTGGTTGATGCCCAATACGCAACTCGTTTCGCAAGGCGCCGGGCAAATGCGCCCCGTGAATTCTGGAAAATTATTTGTAGAGGACAATATCTCAAAAGCTTCCTGCCACTGCTTTCGATAGACGGCATCATTAAATTCAGGAATTATATTTCCCAACGGGCACCCGTGGTGGCAAAATGGTATTCCACAATTCATGCACCGTGAGGCTTGCTGGTTAAGTTTTTCCGGCGTATACGTTTGCACAAATTCTTTATAATCATTTCTTCTTTCCTGAACCGAACGCTTGCCGGGAAGCTCTCTGGAAAATTCTAAAAAACCTGTTGGTTTGCCCATATTGTTATTTGGAATTTAGATTTAGCATGCTCGAATTGTTAATTTTCTTGTTTTCCTTATTGGCCCTCATTTTTATTGTCATGAAACATGATAACTTCAATTTGCCTTGAAATCCTTCATTTCGTCCTGCGGAGATCAAGTCACTTTGTACTTTGCACCTTTTCCTTTTTGCTTTGCAATACTTTTTTATAATCCTTCGGAAATACCTTTACAAAATTCTTTAACTGATTTTCGAAATCATCAAGGACAAATCTGGCAACAGTGCTTGCTGTATATGCATAATGTTTCTGAATCATGGTTTTCAATTCATCGACGTCTCCATCATCTACTTTATCCAGGTCAACCATCTCTTTGTTGCACAAAGAACTGAATTGCCCATTGACATCGTAGACATAGGCGATTCCGCCGCTCATACCCGCAGCAAAATTTCTTCCGGTGTTGCCGAGAATTACCACGCGGCCACCCGTCATGTATTCACAGCCGTGGTCGCCAACCCCTTCCACCACTGTATTGGCTCCTGAATTCCGTACGCAAAAACGTTCCCCGGCTTTTCCCCGTATAAATGCTTCGCCACTGGTTGCACCATAAAATGCAACGTTGCCGATGATAATATTTTCTTCAGGCACAAAACCCGCATTCGGCGAGGGATAAATAATAAGTCTTGCGCCCGACAAACCCTTTCCAAAATAATCATTCGCATCACCCTCCAGTTCGAGGGTGACACCTTTGGTGTTGAACGCTGCGAAACTTTGTCCGGCAGTCCCTATTAACTTGAAATGAATGGTGTCTTCGCACAAACCTTTTGAATGATATTTTTTTGATATTTCGTTTGATAAAATGGTGCCGATCGTACGGTCGGTATTTTTTACGTTGAATGAAGCAAATACCTTTTGTTGATTTTCCAAAGCAGGTTTCGCCGCTTCTAATAATTTCCAGTCAAGTACATCTGTTATGCCGTGATCCTGTTCTTCCTGTTTGTGTAAGCCGGTATACAAAGACGCGGGTTCTTTATATAAAATGGGAGAGAGGTCCAGTTTGCTGTATTTCCAATGACTGATATTGTCGCGTACACCTAAACAATCAACCTGTCCGATCATTTCATTAATTGTACGGAAGCCAAGCTCAGCCATTATTTCGCGCAATTCCTGTGTTAGAAATTTAAAAAGGTTGATTACATGATCTACATTTCCGGTAAAACGCTTTCTTAATTCCGGATTTTGCGTGGCCACACCAACAGGGCAGGTGTTAAGGTGACATTTACGCATCATGATACATCCCTCCGTGACCAGGGCCGCAGTCGCGACTCCCCATTCTTCCGCACCAAGTAAAGTGGCAATGGCAATATCACGTCCGGTCTTTAATTGACCATCCGTTTGCAAAACCACTCGACTGCGCAATTTATTTTTTACCAGCGTTTGGTGTGATTCCGCCAATCCCAATTCCCACGGTAAACCTGCATGTTTGATGGAACTTACGGGCGATGCGCCAGTTCCACCATCGTGACCTGAAATTAATATCACATCAGATTTTGCTTTCGCAACGCCTGCAGCAATGGTTCCCACCCCGGCTTTTGAAACAAGTTTCACACTTATGCGAGCAGCGCGGTTTGCATTTTTCAAATCGAATATCAACTGAGCTAAATCTTCAATAGAATAAATATCATGGTGTGGTGGTGGAGAAATTAACCCAACCCCGGGCGTTGCGTGACGAACTCTACCGATCCAATCATCCACTTTATGTCCCGGCAACTGTCCGCCCTCACCGGGTTTTGCACCCTGCGCCATTTTTATCTGCAATTCATTGGCCATCGTTAAATAATAGCTGGTGACACCAAACCGCGCTGAGGCAACCTGTTTGATTGCGGAATTCATCGAATCTCCATTCGGTAACTTTTCATATCGCATTTCGTCTTCCCCACCTTCGCCGGTATTGCTTTTTCCACCTAGACGATTCATGGCAATGGCAAGCGTGGAATGGGCTTCATGTGAAATAGAACCGAAACTCATTGCACCCGTTGCGAAACGTTTATAAATCTTTTCTGCAGATTCCACTTCATCGATGGGAATTGAATTTCTGTTTTGCCTGAACGTAAAAAGGCTTCTTAAGGTTGCTGCCTTTTCACTTTGGTCATTAATCAGTTTTGAATATTTCTTGAAAATATTGTAATCATTCATTCTGGTTGAATATTGCAACAGGTGGATGGTTTGCGGATTGAACAAATGAACTTCACCTTTCCGTTTCCATTGATAAAATCCCCCGACAGGCAAGCGGTCTACGGGCACATCTTTTCTGCTAAACGCATAATTATGTTTTGCCAGACTTTCTTTTGCAATTTCATCCAAACCCATTCCTTCAATGCGGGAAGTTGCTCCGGTAAAGTATTTATCAACGACTGTTTTATTCAAACCGATGATCTCAAATATCTGCGCGCCCTGGTAAGATTGCAAAGTGGATATTCCCATTTTGGAAAACACTTTGAGCAA
>DATGFZ010000030.1:0-5715 GCA_035308805.1 Puia sp.
CCCGAGTCCTCAATTCCGGCAACATACACATCGGAGCCAGATACTGAAATCGCGTTGGCCGAAGCCGAATTGCTTGATAAAATTACCGGAACTCCATTTTCCCATACAATTGACTGACCTGGGTTGCCATACGCATTATACAATGTCCCGCAAACGTAGACATTTATAACTGTGAACATGGTTTTGTTCGTAGCAACGGAGTTTTTCCCATTAACCGTAAGATAACCTGTCATGGCTCCAGGTGGAACGATTGCCGTGATGGAAGAAGAAGTTGCTGAAACAACCTGAGCCAAAACTCCATTGAAGCTCACGGTATCCAGGTAGGGTTCAGAATTAAAATTGGTCCCAGTGATTATTATAGTATCCCCCAGGGTACCTGAAGATGGAGTAACTGCACTTACGTAATTGGTTGTCGATAAATGGCCCGGGTGTTTACTACACTCACTTAGAACGCAAAATAAAGTTGTGAGCAGGAGGGTTGAATAAACCAGTTTATGCAATTTTGTCAATATCCCTCTTGCCGAACCCCACACGATCAAAAAAGAAATGAGTATTTTTTTCATAGCTTAAGTTTTTAATGGTTGATCTCCTATCAGCCTGGTTGGGTAATGATGCTGTTTTATTCCGGCATAGCCCGCGGATGCTTTTTCATATCAAAGTTTTTTTGGCGAAGAAATGATAAGCGACAGTGATATTTTAAAAAATTGAACTTTCGTTTCTGATTCACAGGGAAGAGTTGAGACCTGAAGACACACTGAATCGAAGGTTTTCATGACTAGGCTTGTTCACCCGGTAGTGAAGCCTAAGATAGATTGATCTTATCGCATTAAAAGTGTTTTGCGACTGATGCTTTTGTTTTAAGAAATTTTACAGGCAATTGATGCAGACGCCGTTAATATTACAGAAGCGGTGGTTCGTCGCAAAATACGGTAGTTAGTCTCATTTGAAAATGTCGAGAAGGGGAACCATATCAAATTATTAACTTGTGCAGGACAGTGGCAAAGACAACAATCGACTATAATGAATTTATTTTCTCACCGCGATACCGATTGAGGCGCCATATCTGTTATTGGACGCTGCACATCATCTTCTGGACTTTTTTTTGGTGTTTTATGGAACGCTACGGCAGTATAGGAACAGACAATTCCCGCTTACCACTGCATGTTGCCTTATCCGAACACCTGGTTAGGAATTTTATTTGGTTGCCCGTGAATATTCTGTATAGTTATTCAATCGCCTATACTATAGTTCCGGCATTTTTATTAAAAGGGAAATATGTTCAATTTTTTTTGTTCGCTTTGCCGTGGATCATCGCAGGGCTGCTGATTAACTTCGTCTATAGGGTATATGTATATATTCCAGCGCAGCAGGCCATGCACTTTTATCCAATTTTGCAAGGTGGCTGGCAGTCGAGCACCTATTTGATGATTACATTAACCGCAGCAAATATTACCATCCTCAGGTTATTTAAATACTGGTTAAAAAAGCAACAGGAGTGGCTACTGGCAGAAAAGGAGAAAGTGACAGTTGAATTACAATTCCTGAAGGCCCAGGTGCATCCACACTTTCTATTCAATACATTGAACAATATCTATTCTTTCTCGCTCGAAAATTCGTCCAAGACACCGGCATTAATTTTAAAACTTTCCTCTTTGCTTAGCTACATGCTTTACGATTGTAACATGGATGAAGTTCGACTCGAAAAAGAAATTGAGATTATGAAAAATTATATTGATTTGGAAAAAGAACGGTATGGAAATAAATTTGACATTTCCTGGATGGTAAACGGCGAAATAAAAGATAAATTCATCGCACCATTATTATTGCTCCCCTTTCTTGAAAATGCATTTAAACATGGTATATCTGAACAAGTAGAAAAGCCATGGCTAAGTGTAGACATCGCCGCAAATGACAATGTGGTAAAATGCAAAATGATAAACAGTAAAAACCTGGATGGTTCAATAAAAAATGGGGGAATCGGAATTCAAAATGCCATGAAACGGCTTGCGATTTTATATCCCGGTAAACACGAACTGAAATTAAGTGATGAAGGGAATTTTTTTGTAGTTTCATTAATGGTCGATGTAAATAAGAACGGAGTGAATCGCAATGTTTCTTTTCCCCAGGTTTAGGCATCTTTCTGTAATAGCTGCATCATGAAAATTCATTGTTTGGTGATTGATGATGAGCCTCCTGCCCTAAAGATATTGGCAACTTATATTTCCAGGATAAGCAGCCTGGAAATCGTGGGCCAATGCAAAAATGCTATTGAGGCCCTCGATGCTTTGCAAAAAAGACAGGTTGATGTTATTTTCCTGGATATTAAGATGCCTGAGATTTTGGGTACCCAGTTCTTGAAAAATTTATCACATCCCCCAAAAGTAATTTTCGTTACCGCCTACCGCGAGTATGCCGTTGATGGCTTTGATCTGGATGCTGTGGATTATTTAGTGAAGCCTGTTTCATTTGAACGATTCTTCAAAGCCATTACAAAATTAAATCACTTAATGGGGCTGGAAACACTGCCGGCAATTGCTGAAAGCAAAGCCATGCCGGAGGGTTTTGTTTACATAAAAGTGGAAAAGAATATGAAGAAAATTTTCTTGAATGATATTGCGTATGTGGAGGGATGGAAGGACCATGTAAAGGTTTTTTTGGCAAGTAACAAAACACTCGTGGTGCGGCAATCAATGAATGCGATGGAAAATCTTTTATCCGAACGCTTATTTCTCCGGGTTCATCGGTCGTACCTGGTTGCATTGGATAAAATCATAGGTTATAACGGATTTTCAGTTCAGTTGGATGCAAAGGAAATACCCATTGGACGGTTATATAAACAAGCCGTGATGGAGAGATTGCAATCTTAATGATGATGGTGATAATTTGTCATGTTTGTTCAGTGCTTCTTTCTAATCTTGTATCGTTCATATATTCCAACTCCGTATAAGGTTAGTAAAAATGGCAACAAGAAATATGAAAAAAACGACAAGATCAGAAGCACGAAATATGAATAGTCGTGAGATGATGGTTGCCTGATACCGGCCATCAGATTAAAAACAACCCTGTCTAAATTTAATATTGCCAACGTCGAAATGATCAAGCAAATTGGCATTAAAGTGACGACAAAAATCTGACTTCGACTCAACCCTGTAAAACGCTTGAGAAAATAATAAAGTAGCCCGAGTCTCCAACAAGCAACAATTGCTAAAAAAAGAACATTCATGATGTTTGCATTCTCGTTCGAGAAAAAATATTCGACCGGGATAGCGTATAAAATTGCCGGAAAAGAAGTCAGGCTAATGAAAGTGAGCACGGTAAAATAATTCCAGTTTTCAATATAATAAGGTTTAAGTATGAGCCAGATGAAACCGGCCAAAATAAAAATGTAGATAACCGAGCCGATCCCTAAGTGTTGTAAAACGCTTGCGCGCGGGTCATCCCAATACCTTCCCATTCCAACCAACCACGTCCCACAAAGTCCGAAAACAAAATGTCTTACATTAAATTGCAATATTTCCTCTCTTGTTATTCTAAATGTCAATAGCCGGATTGTCGTTTGAATGATGGTCATTATGATTGAAAATTATATTTATTCCTTAAAGTCTGCTTGAATTTTCTCTTTCGTTCCTTTACGACGTCTTCTGCATAGAGTCTTTTCATCATTTCCTGAAAATTATTTTCCAATTCTGGTACTGTGAAATGTTTGGGAACAAAATTGACGTCAAACAAAGTACACTTATCCCAATAGTTTTCAGACAGGAGTCTGTTTTCCTGTCTTAATTTATTGTACAAATTTGTACCGGGAAATGGAGTTAACAAAGTGATTTGAACTTCTGACAAGTTACTTTCCCTGATGAATGATTCAGTCTCATAGAATGTCTCCGGCGTATCCGTGTCAAAGCCAAATATAAAACAGCCATTGACAGAAATTCCATAAGATTGAATGTCACGTATCGCCTTTAGATAATTGTCGAATTGCCGATATTTCCAATTCCCTGCATCGATTTCAAAAAGGCCTTTTGCATTGCTGGTTTCAAGACCTATCAATAACTGAGCACAATTTGATTTTGCCAACAGTTCCAAGAGTTCGGGATCGTAGGCGACAGAAACGTCTGTCTCTGTAAACCACTTCATTTTGTAATGGGTAAATAATTTCAGTAACTCTTTAGACCAAAGTTTATCAACAAAAGTATTATCGTCGGCAAGTTCAATAAAAGGCCTGTCCCAAACCTCAAATATTTTGTTCAGTTCTTTTTCAATTTGTTCGATCGGCTTTTTTTTATACGAGCTAATCGTTCGGGAAGCGGCACAAAAGTTGCAATGCAGTGGACAACCCCGGGTGGTTTGAATCGTCAATCGGTTGTATCTTGGAATGTCGAGCAAATCATATTTAGGAATCTTTGAATCGTTCATATGAAATGCAAATTTTGTGTTCGTAAAGGAGCTATAGAACCGCTTCAGTTGATTGTTTTCATAATCTTGCAGCAGCGTTTCCCAAATGATTTCACCTTCCCCCTGAATGATACAGTCCGCATACATCATCCCTTCTTCCGGTAATGCTGAAACATGAAGTCCGCCAATAATTGTTGTGAAACCTAAGTCATGAAATTTTTTTGATAACAAATAGGTTTCGTTAATTCGCGCTGTTAACGAAGAAAAGGCAATAACGTTGGGTTTAAGACCGGCGATTGCTTCAAGTTCCTCTTGGGTGAAATCGTCCAATTCTTTATATACTACCTCCCAATTTTCAGGCGTATGAGATGCAAGTGTCAAAAGCCCCAAACTTGGCAAACTGGCAATCACCTTACTTCTGTCAACGAACCCAGGCAATGTCAAACCAAGGTCAAGAAGCTTTTTATTGTAAACTCTTACGCCGCTCATTGAGATTAAAACCACTTTATATTCTTTCATGGTCAATGATGCTTATTATTTTGAAGACCTTCCGCTGGAATAAACCTGTACAATCCCAATTTATGCTATTTCTTGATCTGCCGATGATAGAGTTATACCATTTGATAGATGTCTAGTTTAAGTAGATCTATGCGAATTGTAACTGGAATCGGATTGTATTGACAGCAGATCGGTGTGAGATCCAATTATACATACCCTAGAAACGTTTGGAATAAATAAATTCTAATTTAGCTTTTTCAATACTTTAGTGATGACTCCGATATTTCTAGCGGCAATATGTCTGGTTTTTGGAGCCTTCGGCCTATTTATACCTGAGAAAGTTAAGAGGATAGCTATTTCCCTTATGTCTGGTAAGTATCAGACTCGTCTTTCAAAACATGATATTGAGTCATTGACCAAGCAGCCTTTATGGTACATCAGGTTTGCGGGAGCAGGGGCAATGATTATGGGTTTAGCATTAATATATTGCATCATATTTCTTAGAAAAAGTTGAAGCCTATTGAGTGGTGAAGAAGCTTCCGATGGAAAGCATACCCGATGGAATTGCCCTCGCTCAGTCACAAATTTCATATAAAAAGGGGGAAAAGAACATGGGGACTAGTGCGAGATACCCTGACGAATTGTTGGAGGGGAAGCTTTCATTTGCATATTTTTTCTGTCATGCACAACTTTAATTCTAAGATATCTTCTTTATAGTCTATTGCAAGTTGTCTCTCAAGATTTTATTGGCAACTTGTTCGTCACTTTGATTTTATTGCTCCCATTTTTATATTCTGTCATATCATTGATAAGATTATTGAGGAA
>DATGFZ010000031.1:0-3289 GCA_035308805.1 Puia sp.
AAGAACAGCAAAAAGCCGTTGAGGATTATATCTCGTATGCAAAAAGTCGCAGCGATAGGGAAAGACAGGCCGAGAAGAAAATTACCGGATGTTTTACCGGTGCATATGCGATCAATCCCTTTAATAAAAAAGAAATTCCCATCTGGATTTCCCAATATGTGCTTGCGGGATATGGAACCGGCGCTATTATGGGCGTGCCTTGCGGCGATGAACGCGATTTTAAATTCGCCAGATATTTTAATATTCCCATCACCAACATCATCGGCAAAGATTTTAATGGCCAGGAGGCGAATGCAACCAAAGATGCGATATTGGAAAACAGCGATTTTTT
Source organism: Puia sp. (assembly GCA_035308805.1). Lineage (GTDB taxonomy): Bacteria > Bacteroidota > Bacteroidia > Chitinophagales > Chitinophagaceae > Puia. The sequence goes on from DATGFZ010000031.1 coordinate 332, forward strand.
GAACGGCATCGTGATGCGTGACGCGATCGAAATGGTAAACAATAAGATTGAGGAACTGGGCATCGGGAAAAAGAAAGTGAATTATAAAATGCGTGACGCCGCCTTTAGCCGCCAGCGTTATTGGGGTGAACCGTTTCCGATCACCTGGGAAAACGGAATTGCCTGCCCGCTTGATGAAAATGAGTTGCCCCTTGAATTGCCGCATGTCGACAGTTACAAACCCGGACCGGAAGGGGAGGGCCCGCTCGCCAATATACCTGCCTGGACCAAAAAAAATTTAGAAACCAATACCATGCCCGGTTACGCCGGAAGCAGTTGGTATTTTTTGCGGTACATGGATCCGCATAATAACCATGAATTCTGCAGCAGAAAAGCAAGTGATTATTGGGGCCAGGTTGATCTGTACATCGGCGGAACGGAGCATGCAGTCGGGCATTTGTTATACAGCCGCATGTGGACAAAAGCATTGTACGATTTGAAGTTAATCGGACATGACGAGCCCTATAAAAAATTGGTCAACCAGGGGATGATCACTGCGAAGGCATATTTTATGGAATCAGTGGATTTTATAGACAATGACGGGAAAGAAATAATCAGGGTTTATGGTCATCGAAACATAAGCACGGAATGGGAGAGCGGGTCTGAACCTATTGCTGCCGGCGGCACCGACCGGGTTTATGGGGGAAAGCAGGGAGAGACGAGGATCAGGCATGGACATAATTTCATTGATGGCAGTGGAAGATTTACGGAATCTGCTGTAAAAAAGTATAATGAGCAACACGCAAATTTTCCTTTTGATAGATTGTTTTGGGAAAAAGATCTTACAGAGGATGGTGAAAGGTATATTCAAACATGGGAAGTCATTGAGAAAATGTCCAAGTCAAAATTTAATGTTGACAATCCAGATGATGTAATTGAACGATACGGCGCCGATACGTTCCGTATGTATGAAATGTTTCTTGGTCCGGTAGAGCAGAGCAAGCCCTGGGACACAAAGGGAATCGAAGGCGTTCATCGATTCTTAAAAAAACTGTGGCGATTGTTTTATGATGAAACAAAGGGAAAAGCCTGGAATGAAGAAAAAGCAAATGATGCTGAATTAAGGGTTCTTCATAAAACAATTAAAAAAATTGAAGAGGATACCGAACGATTTTCTTTTAATACTGCGGTCAGCGCATCGATGATCGCGGTGAACGAACTCAGTGATCTAAAATGCCACAAAAAAGAAATTCTTGAGCAATTACTGATCTTGCTCTCGCCTTACGCGCCGCATATCTGCGAAGAATTATGGCATTTGACGGGTCATGCGGTAACCATTCTTGACGCGGCATATCCGGAAACGGAAGATAAGTATTTGAAGGAATCAACTAAGAACTATCCGATTGCCTTTAACGGCAAAACAAGGGCTGAGCTGAATATCTCCCTTGAGGCAACCCAGCAGCAAGTGGAAGAAATTATTCTTTCTAATGAAGCCTTAAAAAAATGGTTTGAAGGAAAACAGCCGAAGAAAATCATTTACGTGAAAAATAAGATGATCAACGTGGTGCTGTAAGGGCATGTGAAGCCGTGCGGCCGGAACGGACCGTTCCTGGGTATCCCAAAAGCTGCCAGCGGCAAATGGGAAATAACTGACGCGTTCCTACAAGAGGTTTTCAACCCTTTTATTAATTGATTTTATAAGACATTGAAAACAGATTTCTCCTTTCCTACTCCGCGTACCCGCGCATTTTCAAGTCTTACTAAGTCTTTTAGAAATGATATTTTGAATAGAAGTTTTGTACCTTTTATGGAAAATAACAAAAACCTTATCTTACTAAGAAACCTATAATGGCACGGATACTTCTTTCGATTTTGTGTCTTTATTCGTCACTCCCCTCAAAGTCTCAAGAAATTGATACCAGAATTTCAAATCAAATAGATTTATTGAAAAAATCAAATATTGACACTATTTTCCTTTATGCAATACAAGGTGCGGGGGAGATCATTTTAATAAGCGATTCTTGTTACACAGACGAAGATCAATATTTGTTTTATATGAAAAGTGATAGATGTTTTTTAAAAAGATTTGACAATTGTAAAATCTATCCGGCTGTGTTATTAGATAGCAACCCATTTTTATTTTATTTTAGAAACAAGATAATAATTGATAAAGATGAAATTAAACCGCCCACTTATTTTACAACCAAAAAGGGAAAACGCTTCAAAGTAATTTCATCGACGGACCATACATGTTTTTACGAAATGGTAATTTTTTTGAAAGAGAAGAAGGTATTTAAAAAGACAAATGACTATGACCTCAATACCAAAATGGCAGACGCAGGAAAAAGAAATATTTATTATTACCGAAATAGAAAAACCAAATTCTATGAATTCCTGAATCAACTAGACGCCGTTATTAACCGTTTGAAGACGAGTAATAAAATTCTTCAAGAATAAATTCTAAAATTTGCCACATCCTGGCGCAACTTTAGCGCTTTTGATGCCCAGACAATATCTCGCCGTAAATTTGTAATCTATGAAATTTACCTCGCAGGTTCTCATGGAAATGTTAGATTCAGATATTGGATGATCGAAGATTGGGTATTTGGCGGAATCATAATTTCATTTTGGCTCACAGGAATGTTTCTCTTTATTTTTTCAATTATTAAGTTTCTAAAAAGAAAAAATAAATGACATTAGAACAAGTCACACAAAATAATATAATGCACGCAATGGAAAATATTTCCGAAGCAAAGGAATTTCAGAATGTTAATGTTTGAATATGGGTTAATAAAAATGGAATCGGAAAAATTCAATTGGATGTAAAGAAAAATCTTTGAGTTTCAATTGAAATATGGACAGCAATCGAAGATGTTCTTACAATCTCTTACGATAAGGTGCGTGATGGATTAAAAATATGGTTCTTAAACAATATTTCCGACAAATGTCCATGAATTGGGGGCATTCATGTTCATCCGG
>DATGFZ010000032.1:0-20071 GCA_035308805.1 Puia sp.
CTCAATTTACTTCGGATGGGTGGCCGAATTATTCACAGCCTTCCTGTGATTTCAGGTATAAGTACCGGTTTACCAGGTCGGCGTTTACCGTCACTTGTGTAAATAATGTGCTCGGGATCCAGCTCACGGGAAATTATCAGGTAGCCGGAGCGAAGTGTGTATGCTCGATGGGGAAATCCATATCGCCCTGGATATCCGGGAGCTGTGGATTTGGTAACGAACCGCTTCGTCATGTCACGATCAACGTCAGTTCCCGGCTTTCTTTTCTCCCCAATTTTAAAATTTCAACCGCAACAACGCCGGGGAAGATTGAAGCACAGGACAAATGTTATGTGTCTTTATTTTCCAGCGATGTTACCCAGCAAGTGCTTGACAGCGTTCGTGCTTCTGTCCAAAATTTTTGCAACACGCTGGATGCAACAATTTCGGGTATGGATTTTTCCGGGATTGCTCAACAATCCGTGGAAAAAGGATTTCATAAAACACCAATCAGCAAATACGGTTTTTTGGTCATCAATCCCTCCGCCATTCGTGTTGGTCAATTAAATTATTCCAAAGACAGTTTTAGTATTTCCGTGGGAATATCTTGCAAACCTGAACTTTCTTCTGACAGCCTGACTAAAGAAATTGCTGAAGTACATGTGCCGGTGAATGTTGGAGAAAATAAAGATAACGTGAACATGTATGTAAACGCTGCATACGATTATGAATTCATCAGCAAACTGTTAAGCGACACATTGCGCAACAAAGTTTTTGATTATAAAGGAAGAACGATTGTTATCAAAGATGCTGCGATAAAAGGTTTCGGAAATCACCAGGTAGAAATCAGGATCGATTTCGCGGGAACCAGTTCCGGCAGATTGTATTTGCGTGGCACACCTGTGCTGGATACGGCTAAACAAACGCTCAGTATCCCGGATATTTCTTCTTCATTGGAAACCAAAGACCTCATGATGATGATTGGAAAAAGCATTGTGAAAAATAAGATCAAAAAAAACCTCGGCGGGGGTACCTATCTCGATATAGGAGGATTGGTAAAAAGCAATATGAAGATGATTGATTCCATGGTGAATAAAAACCTGAATAAAAATCTTTCTCTCGCGGGGAAAATAAATGAATTAAGAATTGTCGGACTGTTGCCGCAAGCCAAAGAACTGCAGGTCCAAATTTATACAAGTGCGAATTTGGAATTGGTCAGCAATGGAAGTTTTTGATTTTTTCAGCAGGCGTTTACCATACAAAGTTGTCCTTTCCGAGAATTAAAACCGGTCTGCTTTCAGGAGAATTCATTTTATCAACCAGGGTGTTGCTGGTCAGGATCCTCTGGCCGTGGGTAACCCGGGAGCTTTCTTTGGCGGTTGCACCAATTAAAAATGCTCCCGATTAAGAGAGCATTTACATTATTTATTGAGCTATTGCTGATTTTTCCAATAACCATCGATCCATATCCAACCTTCATCAGTATGTTTCCAATGCGCCGGAACCCATTTGCGTCCGGATGAATTGTTTCCATTGTCCGTCGGACCAGGACCCAGCGTTGAGGGTTTTTGCGAATAGATGGTATCATTGTTATAATACCCGCTGCCACCATTATTTTCATGATAGGAATCCGGGGGAGCACTTTGCTGCTGCGGAACCTGCTCATAAGCCGGTGGATAGGAATAATAAGGGTATGCTGGATAACCGTAATAATAAGGATAGCCGTAGTAATAAGGATTATAATAAAAACCTAAACCAAGACCAAGTCCCAATCCAAAATAGGCGCCACCATATCCCCTGTACCCATAGCCTCCGCGATAAAAACCACCACCATGGTAGCCGTAGCCGCCACGAAAACCACCGCCTCTGAATCGTTGTGCAGATGCCGCTGTTACCATAAGCGCAAGCATCGACATTATTAATATGGACCGTTTCATAGTGTGAAATTTTTATTGTTTACGAGATAATTATTTTATAAGATGCTTCCTTCTAAAGTTAATTATTATTTTACTGAAAAAGAACGGGAAAAATGTAAATGGTGCGCCATTAACAAACGCAACTTAATACAGTGTGATGGAAAAAATCCAGGAAGGTTTAAATTAACAAATGTTAATGCGCTCTCCCGGCCGGGAGGATGAATCAGCGCTTCCCGGTGAAATTCATTGTAAATAGGTGTCAAACAATTTGAAAATCCTTTTGTACTCGTCCCTCCAGCTGCTCGGCTCAACAAATCCATGATCTTCGACAGGATAGACGGCGAGTTCCCAATTGTCCTTTTTTAATTCGATCAGCCTCTGGGTGAGCCGAACGATATCCTGGAAATGTACATTTTCGTCAACCATTCCGTGGCACATCAATAAATGTCCTTTCAAACCCGCCGCAAAATAGATAGGGGAGCTTTGTTTGTACGCGATGCTGTCATGGAATGGTTCATTCAAAATATTTGCCGTGTAACCATGATTATAGTGCGCCCAGTCGGTGACGCAACGCAAGCCGGCCCCCGCCGCAAATATGTCGGGCGTGGTGAACATGGCCATCAGCGTGATAAAGCCTCCATAGGAGCCGCCGTAGATTCCGATATGCTTTGGATTGACCCCGAACCTGTCAACCAAATATTTTGCACCATCCACCTGGTCGTCTAAATCTTTGCCGCCCATGTGACGATAAATTGCTGTGCGCCAATCACGACCATAGCCCGCACTTCCGCGGTAATCAATATCAAGAACCGTATAGCCATTGTCAGCTAACATATTGTTGAACATAAACTCATGATAATAATAACTCCACCATTTGTGTGCATTTTGCAAATAACCTGCACCATGAACGAAGATCACTCCCGGTTTTGCAGGATTGTCTGTTGCAGGACGATATAACCTGGCGTGCAGCACAGAGCCGTCTCTGGCGGGGAACGTTATTATTTCCGGATCGCGCCAATGATAAGATCTGAATTCGTCGCTTTGTGCCAGCGTGGTAATTTGTCTTGCTGTTGTACCGGGTTTGTTTTCCTGCAGGTATAATTCCCACGGTTTGTTGCTGTATGAATAGCGGATGGCGATTTGTTTTTCGTCGGGTGAGATGGTTACTTCATTTGCTCCGGTCATTGTGGTAATTCTTTCTGTTTTATTGCTTGCTATGGATAACCGATAAAATTGTTGTTCACCCGGATTGACCTGATTGGTTATGATGTAAAAATATTTTTTGTCCCTGGATAATTTAGCTTGTTGGACTTCATAGTTCCCCGTTGTCAGTTGCTTTTTTTCTCCGGTCAACACGTCAATGGTGTATAAATGAGAATATCCACTCGCTTCACTCTGGTACCAAAAAGAGTTTTCATCTACCCATCCGAAATCGCTGCTGATGCCGGGACCATCGATCCATGCTTCGTCACGCTGGCGGTCGAGTAATTTTAATTTTCCCGTCGATGCCTCGAGCAACATCAGCCAGCGATCTTTATTGTCTTGAGAAAAAATATCGACTACCCCGTAATTTCCTTTTTCTGACCAGTAGGGCCCGAAGACAGTGACCGTACGCGGTACCGCTTTTTTCTTTGTAGTATCATTGGATGGATAAAATTTTACATAGTCGGGTTTATCATAGATCCCCGGAATTTGATCCGCCTGTACAGCAATCACCGTATCCTTTTGTGTATCAAAAACAAAAAATTCATATGTGGCTTGCGGCTGCCCGACCTTTTCTCTACCCGGGATATCTTGCGTAAAACCGCTTTCAGTGACATAGTTCGGAACAATGGTGTTTTTTATATCTGTTGGATTCCTGATCAGGTCATAGGTGATGTATTTTCCGTCAGGGCTGAGCCGGATGTTGAAAATATCCTTGTCGCCAGTATAAATCCTGCGCAACTCTTTTTCTTTGGGGGCAAGCTTTCTTATGGAGTCAGCCAAATCTCTTTTTAGTTTTCGTTGCCTGAGCACATCAAACAATTGAAGCTGATCGTTTTCCAGCCATTTTTCCTGGGCATTCAGATTTTCTATTTTCTCATCAGCAACCCTGGGTTGTCGTCTGCGCGGATTTTGCGAAACAGCCTCCCCTGCGGGCGCGTCCCCTTTCTGAAAATTACTCAATTGAATGGTTTCACCCGTTACCATATCCCAGGCGTACAAATTCTGGCTTTTTGTGTAAACAATTCTAGTTTCATGGAAAGCAAAGAAAGGATTGCTTTCGTTATCGGCAGTCCGGGTTATCCGTTTTGTTGAAGCGGTCTTTGCATCAGTAAAAAAAATGTCGCCATTTTTGCTGTACGTAAAAGCGGTGCGCGCATGATTGTACACGACATCGTTTGCGGACAGGATATTTTGCCTGATGCGTTCATCTGCTCTGGCGGGACTGGGATTTTCATTGGTGATAAAATATAACGAATCGCTCGTGGCTTTTTCAGGATTCCAGCTAAAGAATAAATATTTTCCGTCGTTGCTCCAGTAAATGTTTGATGGCGATGTGCCTATCCATTTCGTATCGCGCATTATTTTCTCAACTGTTAAGGGAGCAAGACCTGTTTGCGAAAAGATTTGCTGGGTAATGAAAATAACAAAAAGAAAAAACAGAATCCTTTTCATTGATGTTTGGCTTTGATTTGCAGGGAGCAAAGATAGGAGATTGCTAACTGAAGATATAACGGTAAAGCCTGCAAATAAGCAAGACAGTAAAACAGTTTAATAAAACATTCTCCACGCATATACTGCCCGGTCTAAAGCACCCGCAACGGAGTGGACTCCGGCATGCTTCTTTTATTTAATAACCGTTCCGTTTAATAATAAATACGCCATCGAAAAATAAATGACAATCCCTGTTACATCAACCAGTGTTGCAACGAATGGCGCGGAAGAAGTGGCAGGATCGAGTTTGAATTTTTTTAGCACGATGGGTAGCATCGATCCAATTACGCTTCCCCATAATACAATCCCAATAAGTGAGCACATTATGGTTGTGGCAATTAACATATAATAAGGTCCGTAATTATAAATATGCAAAACCTGCCAGAGACCGACGCGCAAAAAGCCAACGCAACCTAAAATGATGCCGAGGGTGAGACCGGATAAAATCTCACGGCGCAAAATACGCCACCAGTCCCGCAGGGTGATTTCCCCCAATGCCATCGCGCGGATGATTAATGTCGATGCCTGAGAACCGCTGTTGCCGCCTGCGCTGATGGTGAGCGGAATAAAAATACCAAGTACCAATGCTTTACCCAGCTCTACGTTAAAATACTGCATGGCAGTCGTCGTGAGCATTTCGCTGAGGAATAAAATGATCAGCCAGCCGACCCGTTTTTTTATTAGTTTGACAAAACCGATCTCAAGATATGGTTCATCCAATGCTTCGGCTCCCCCTATTTTTTGAATGTCCTCACTGAACTCTTCGGTTGCTACCCACAATACGTCATCAACTGTGACGATGCCCAATAATTTATTGCTGTTGCTGACAACAGGCAGGGCAACGCGGTTATTCATTTTAAAAGCTTTGTACGCTTCTTCCTGATCCTGATAGGCGTTGAGCGCAATCATTCTCCTGTCCATGATATCAGAAACTTTCTTATCCGGAGAATTTAAAATGAATTCTCTTATCCTGATATCATCAATCAACTCGCCTTTTTCATTAATGACATATATGACGTCAATGGTTTCACTGTTTTTTCCGTTTCTGCGAATATTATCCATCACGTCAGCAATGGTATCATTTTCAGAAACGTAAATATAATCGGGCGTCATTAACCTGCCTACGCTGTTTTCCGGATAGCCGAATAAGGAGAGTGTGACCTTTCTTTCTTCGGGGTTTAACAGTTTTATCAACTCACGAACGATATTGCTGGGAAGACCTTCTAAAAAGTCAGTTCTGTCATCTGGCGACATTTCATTCAATAATTCAGCAATTTTTGCCGGCGGCAGGTCGCGCATCACGCGTTTTTGCGTTGGAAGATCCAATATCTTAAATGTACTGGCTGCGCGGTGGATGCTCAGGCTGTCGATGATCTGGTGTTCATATTCCGGGTATTCGTCAACCAGATGAGCGACATCGCTGATATTTTGATCATCGAGGAATTCCTTGAGCGCTGTTTCATTATCGCTCTTAACAATTTCCAGAAATTGCTCCTGCAAGATCGCGTTATCGTATTCCAAGGACATGCGGCAAATTTAATACATACTGTTAATGAAAATATTTTTATGTGTTTTTTAAATGTTATTAAAACCGGAATTGGAATTGCATGGATCCACGGCGCCCAAACCGATCCGGTTTCTTTTTTTGAAGTCACCTGATACAAATCGTTGCTGCAGCATATGCGGGCTCAGGGAGAGCGCAACGGGATAATTTACAAAGAACGGTCCTTTCGAATCTGGGTAATAACAATTATTTTTTTGGATGGAATAACACCAAATGAATAAATTGAAATGGATTCAGCAATAGCGCTGTTACCCGTTATAGAATAACTTCAACGCATTCATTATGATATTGTCTTTTTTGTTCATTTCGTCTTCAGGCAAAAAAGGAAGGGGTGTTTTCACCTCCGAAATGATCAAGGCGAAAACGATCATTGAAATATCGCCGGTGATCGTTATGAGCAGGAATGATCGATTATTGCTGGATCAAACCATGCTGCATGATTATATTTTTGAGTGGGGGGAAAAAAGAAATCAATGCTGTGTTGCATTAGGATATATTTCGATGTATAATCATTCATACCAATCCAACTGCGAATACACGATGGATTATGAACAGGAATCAATAAGCATTAAAACGATGCGGTCAATAAAAAAAGGAGAAGAATTATTCATTAACTATAACGGAGACTGGAATAACAAAAAGAAAATTTGGTTTGATGCGACCTGAATGCAGATTATTTTGACGGATTCTTATAAGCGCCTGCCTCGTTTTAAAACCGGAGCATATTTTAATGAAAAATTGACCCCATAGCTTGTCATGTTCACTTTTCCGTAGCCAATTCCTTTCACGGGCAATTTTACATAGGGCTCAAACTGAAAGGAAAAATTATTTCCCAAAGAGGTTTCAAAACCTGCCGATAGATTCAGGACCGAAAATAAATAGGTTTTATTCTCCGGCGGCGACGCGGGGGGTATCCAGCTTCCTGATACGGGGTACTGCAGCAGGAAATTGCTATTGTTGTTGTGATTGGGTTGGCAAAATAAGCTAACGTCCTGTTTCGACATCAAATAGGAAGAAAACCCTGCATTCACAAAGAAGATTGAATTTTCATCTGAAAAATAATTATACCGGATGTTTAAAGGAATATCAATGACGTTTGCAGAACCATTGACAAACTTGATATCAACCGTACTGTCAACTGCACCCTTGGGAGCATGAAAGCCCTGATCATTAGCCTGATAATATTTTTTAGAAAAAATAAATCCGCTGTTGATAGAAATCTTGCTGAATAGCTGGTAACTGAGGGTCACTCCCAAATTATTACCTATCCGGTTGTTTTCATAAATATGTTTGACTTCAGAAAATTCCGGCGCAAATAAGATCCCCACCTGTAAAGACTGGTTTATGAAAGCGCCGTGAGTCCTGGCTCTGTCCGGCCTGACCACCGCAGCCAATTTATTGGTTGATTTAAATGAACGCAGGGCGGAATCACTGATCAAAAAATATGGTTCGGTCAGCGGCTGAATTCCGGGAATCGGGGCAAATTTCAATTCGGTATTCTCCTCATCTCTCGTGGAAGAATATCCCGGAGGATTTTCCTGGGATATTATCGCGTCACCATTTTTATTTTTTTCATCCCCCGTGCGATTGCTGCGATGATGCCTGTTTCCGGCAGCCCTAAGATCCCTTTGCCTGGTATTGTTTAAAACCAGATCTCTTTCCCCCGAAGCATTTAGGCCGGACGACCCCCCTGCATGGGAATTGCGCTTATCATTATTTTTCCTGGAAGACCCGCTGGCGATTTCCTTGCTTACCGCGTTTTCATTTGGGCTGTGTATGACGCCCCCGGCTGTTCTGTCAACGGCTGGTTTACCAGGAACCATATCCCTTTTCCCTTTCACGGTTTGCTGATCAAGGGCCCCGGAATTAGGTTCAGGGGACGAATTATCTTTTGCAGACGCTGACTGAATTATTTTTTTACCCTCACGGGCGGATCCCTCTGAGAGTTCAGTGTGGGAAGCAATGCCGCCTGAGCCGTTATTCGCCGCCGACTTCTGGGCGGAAACCTTATCTATTCCAGTGGCTCCCTGCGATGGACCTTTTAAAATAACGGAACTGGTTGCCTCTTTGCTCTTATCATTTTTTGCTGATGACTGTTGATGGATTAGTGCTGAATCTTGTGGAGTAGAATTTTGATTATTTTTCTTTGATTTAATTAAAAAGTAGGTTACACTTACCGCAATTAAAATTGCGCCTGAGTACAGGTAGATCGTGCCCGGCCGAATTGTTTTGGGGATAGGCGTCGGTTTGCCAAGGTTTTTGTCCAGCAACTGCTCCAGTTTATCCCAGGACTGTGCATTTCCTGCAGGTTCAAATTTCTCAGCAGCTTCCCGGCTAAAATCATCTAATTCATTATCGGAAAGTTTCAACATAAGTTTTTACTTCGTTTTTCTTTAATAGGATCTTTCTCAGATTCTCCCTGGCTTTTGACAAATTGGATTTTGAAGCGCCCACAGAAATTCCCAATTGTTCCGATATTTCTTCATGTTTTAATCCCTCAATCACAAACAAATTAAACACTGTTCTGTAGGCCGGCGACAACTCTTTAATTGCCACAATGATGTCTTTATACGACAATATATCGGCGCCGGTTTCCGCCCTGTCAGCAATATTTTCCGTTTCTTCACTAACCGGTTTGCCATTAAGATATGTGGAATTTTTTCGGTAATGGTCAATGCAGGTATTGATCAAAATGCGCTTGAACCATCCTTTCAGCGCGATGTCAATATCAGAGTGGCGCGCTTCATCAAACTGATGAATGTTTTTGAACAATTTCAGAAACCCTTCATTCATGATTTCTTCAACTTCCTCAGTATGATTCTGATAACGGTAACATATTTTCATAGCATAACCCTTAAGCAGTTGATACAACTCTTTTTGGCTGCTACGCTCATTATTCCGACAGCCTGCTATCAGTACGCTTATTTGCTTGTTGCCCTCAGTCAAAATTAATAGTCCAGTAGATTTAATTATGAAGATAACGAGCGCAAACAATCTTTCTTGAGAGCATTAACGTGAATAATTTGTTAATGGTTGCCTTTTTGGAGTGCTTTTAAATTTATTTTAGACAACCATTTTTAGGAATGAAACGTGAAGCCGAATGGCTGAAATCATGCAACTGGTTGAGAAACTACTCCATACCCCGTACCTCATCTTCTGCATTGATCTTTACGCTCGCCGATCATACTCAATGACGGCCTGAATCGCAGTGTCAGTCATTTTCTTCCAGGAAAAAAGAAATGAAATAGCGTATGTTCTCCGGAAATTGCAGTGACCAGGAATTTGCCTGCTCCAATTTTTTACCTGGACAGTTTGATCCTCAGTACTTTTTTAACCCTGTGGTGCATTTTTGAACCATTGAACCTTGTTGAATTGAGTATTATCTTCGCGTTGATTATAAACCGAAAAATCATGTGCGGAATTGTTGCTTATATCGGACCTCGTGAGGCTTATCCTGTTATCCTAAAAGGATTGAAAAGATTGGAATATCGGGGCTACGACAGTGCAGGCGTGGCATTGATAAACGGCGGTTTAAAAGTGTACAAAAAGAAAGGCAGGGTCGCGGATTTAGAGGAAAGCCTGATTGGCACAGACTTACATGCGCATGCGGGGATCGGTCACACAAGATGGGCAACCCATGGCGAGCCCAGTGATCGCAATGCACATCCACATAGTTCAGCGAGTGGAAAATTAGCCATGATCCATAACGGGATCATTGAAAATTACACGCAATTAAAAACGGAGCTTACTAAAAAAGGCTACACTTTCAAAAGCGATACGGATACGGAAGTATTGCTGAATTTTATCGAAGACATCCAGACAAATAATCATTGCGGCTTAGAGGAAGCGATCCGTATTGCCTTAAAAAGGGTTGTCGGTGCTTATGTGATCGTTCTGCTTGAGAAGGATAAACCCGATACCATTATTGCTGCACGAAAAGGAAGCCCCCTGGTCATCGGCATTGGCAAAGGCGAGCATTTTCTCGCTTCCGACGCATCCCCGATCATTGAATATACCAAAGAGGTCGTTTACGTAAACGATTATGAACTGGCGATAATCAAGTCAGACGAACTCATCTTGAAAAATCTTGGAAATGAAACGATAACTCCTTTCGTCCAAAAACTTGATCTGGAACTTGCGGCATTGGAAAAAGGGGGTTATGATCATTTCATGTTAAAAGAAATTTTCGAACAGTCCGATACGATTTTTGACTGTTTACGGGGGCGCCTGGACGTTAGTAATGCCATGATCACCATGGCAGGTGTCCAAAATAATATTGCGCAGCTTGTTAACGCACAAAGAATCATCATCATCGCATGTGGTACAAGCTGGCATGCCGGGTTGATCGCTGAATATGTTTTTGAAGAACTTTGCCGCATTCCGGTTGAAGTAGAATATGCGTCAGAATTCCGATACAGAAACCCGGTTATCAATAAAGGGGATATCATCATTGCCGTCTCGCAAAGCGGCGAAACGGCTGACACCATCGTTGCCATTGAAAAGGCAAAAGAACAGGGCGCATTTATCTTTGGCGTTGTCAATGTCGTGGGGTCGTCCATCGCGCGCATTTCTCATGCAGGCGCCTACACGCATGCCGGCCCGGAAATTGGCGTGGCCAGTACAAAAGCATTTACTGCCCAGCTGGTCGTACTTACGATGATCGCTTTAAAAATTGCTTTTGAAAAGAAAACAATTGACGAAATCAGGTTTGAACATTTAATCAGCGAGTTGCACAATATCCCGGAAAAAGTAAAAGAGGTTTTTTTGATTGATTCGCATATCAAGGAACTCGCTGATAAATATTTTAATGCAAAGGATGCACTCTATCTCGGTCGCGGATACAATTTCCCCATTGCTTTGGAGGGCGCCCTGAAACTGAAAGAAATTTCGTACATCCCCTCGGCCGGCTATCCGGCCGGAGAAATGAAACACGGACCCATTGCATTGGTGGATGATACTTTGCCGGTCATTTTTGTTGCTACCAAAAGCGCACATCACGATAAAATCATCAGCAATATCCAGGAAATAAAAGCAAGAAAAGGAAAAGTGATTGCCATAATAAGCGAAGGCGATGATACCGTCCGAAAATTGGCTGATGATGTTGTTGTTATGCCCGGGACGGATGAATTGGTGGCGCCGATGTTGAATGTTATCCCGTTGCAACTACTCGCTTATTATATTGGCGTATTAAAAGGTTATGATGTGGATAAGCCACGCAATCTTGCAAAAAGCGTAACGGTGGAATAGCCTTTATCCAGAGACTGGCAGTTTCTGGTTGTGATCATAGTGCGAGCTTGCCAGGAATCAGCCAGGATATTCAATTTAATGAAAAAGGATGGGTGTAATAGCAATACACGGGGCACATGCACCTGATCACATCAAAACAGCAGACCGGCAAACAGGCCAGATCGTTTGGATGAGGACAGGATCCTTTTTCACAAACAACCAATAATAATACGCAAATTAGTGTTATGAAAAAATTGCCATCATTATTTGGGTTGACTTTCTTTTCAGCCATTATTTTTGCGCAGCAGAAAAATTACACCATTAGTTTTTCGTCAATTCCATCACAACACCGGGTAACGGTGAAAGCGGATGACCAGCCTTTCACCGAATTTATCTATCCGGACAGCCTGGAGAAACCTGTTCTCTTTCCGATCTACGCACCTGACGGACAGATTATCACACGCGGCTTTCCCATTGCCCCGCGTGCGGGTGAACCGACTGACCATCCGCATCATATCGGGTTGTGGATGAATTATGAAAACATAAACGGGCTTGATTTCTGGAATAATTCTTATGCAATTCCTCCAGATAAAAAAAACAGGTATGGCTGGATTAGAACCCAGGGCATTTTACAGACAGCAGACGGCGAGAAAGGGATTTTGTCGTATGCTGCGGTGTGGACCGATCAGGCAAAAAACGTCTTATTAAAAGAGGTAACCACCTTTATTTTCAAGGCAAATGCCCGGACCAGGATCGTCGATCGGATAACCACATTGACCGCGCAACAGGATGTTTTATTTAAGGATGCTAAAGATGGATTTTTAGGTTTGCGTGTTGCGCATGAACTGGAATTGCCTTCAAGAGAGGCAAGACAGTTTGTTGATGATCACGGACTCATTACCACAGTTGCGGCCAATAATAATGCGGGGGTAACCGGAAACTATTTGACCAGTGAGGGCAAAACCGGTGACAGCGCATGGAGCACAAGAGCCAAATGGTGTATGCTTTATGGAAAAATAAAAGAAGATACGATCTGTATTGTCATGATCGATGATCCAAAAAATCCCGGTTACCCAACTTACTGGCATGCGCGTGGATATGGACTTTTTGCCGCAAATCCGCTCGGTCAAAAAATATTCAGCAACGGAAAACAGGAATTGAATCTCAGTTTAAAAAAAAGTGAGTCTGTAACTTTTCGCTACCGGATGGTCATTGCTTCAGGAAAAGAAAGGATATCGATTGATGAGATTGGGCAGTTGGCAAAAGAATTCGAAAAATAAATAATCAACTGATTTTTCAGCTTGTTTATTCACCATTTTGTTAAAACCAACGCTTTGACAGAATTAATTTTAACAAACACGCAATACATTTGTTTATACTAAGATGATAACTATTTTTGCGCACGCAAATTTAATTTGCTGATGTCTCAAAAATGTTAATTTTACCTGCAAACCTAAACGTAAAAATATGCAAACCAAAAACCTCACTTTAATAGTAATAGGCGGCTTAGTTCTCATTTTGTTCTTTTGGGGTTGTAGCGGATATAATCGCATAGTCACTTCAGACCAGGATGTACAGACAAAATGGAGCAAGGTCGAAAGTCAATACGAGCGCAAAAAGAATTTGTATGAAAATGTGGTGAACACCATTAAGGGTTCCGCAAAAAATGAAGACACGACATTGATAAAAATTGTGCAGATGCGTTCGCGCATTCCGGCGATAGATCCAAATAACCCGCAAACGTTAAGTGATGCAAATCACCAGCTGGATCAGATGAAGCAATCCATTTTAAATATTAACGTGGAAGCATATCCCACCATTCAGACGACACAGGCTTTTCGCGATTTCCAGGCGCAGATCGAAGGAACGGAAAATCGTGTGACCGTTGCTGTGAATGACTGGTCGGAGTCTGTGCAAAATTATAATACCATGGTTGTTCGCTTCCCGGGCAGGATACTGGCTTCATTATTTGGCTATAAGCAAAAACCATATTTTAAGGCCGACGAGGGAGCTAAAGATACCAAGGTTGATTTTGGAAGTTAACAGCGTGTAGTAAATGGAACAGTGATCAGCAGGTTCCGGTAACCAATTTTATCCTGCTTGCCACTCCGCTTGCTACTGCCCATTCATTCATCATGAGCTTGTTTTCCTTTTTTAAAAAGAAAGATTTTTTTAACAGCGCTGAAAAACAGCGGGTGGTGGGTGCTATTCAGCAGGCTGAAAAACAGACCAGTGGCCAGCTTCGCGTGTTTGTGGAAAGCCGTTGCCGTTTTGTTGATCCGCTGGACAGGGCTACCGAAGTTTTCGCAGCGCTGAAGATGGATGCCACGGCGCAGCGAAATGCGGTGCTGATTTATGTGGCGATGAAAGACCGGCAGCTGGCTTTGTTCGGCGATAAGGGAATTCATGAAAAAGTAGGGGATGCTTTTTGGAACGAAAAAGTAAGAATTATTTTGTCGCATTTCGGCAAAGAAAATTATGCTGATGGTCTGGTAAGAATTATTGGGGAAATCGGCCAGGCACTTAAAAACAATTTCCCTTACAACGGCGATACCAATACAAATGAATTGCCGGATGATATTGTGTTTGGCAGATAAATCAAACAATGAAAAAGCTTTTATCATTATTATTTATTTTCTCATGCGTTTTTTGCGTTGCGCAAAATATTCCGCCAAAACCTAATCCCCCGAGGCTGGTAAATGATTTAGATCACGCGATGACGCAAGATCAAATCAATGCGCTTGAACAAAAGCTGGTTGCTTATGATGACAGCACGTCCATTCAGATCGTCGTGGTTACTGTACCTTCAACCGGCGCATATGTTATTGATGATTATGCCTTGAAAATCTTACGTGATTGGGGAGTCGGAAATAAGAAAACAAATAACGGCATTGTAATACTAGCTGCAATCAATGACCATAAAGTTTTTATCGCAACCGGTTATGGCATGGAAGGCTCGGTGCCGGATGCCACTGCGAAAGAAATTGTTGACAACGAAATTCTTCCCAATTTCAAAGCGGGTAATTATTACAGCGGATTTGATCAGGCGGCTGACGCGATCCTAAAAGCTTCAGCGGGCGAATACAAGGCTCCGCAAGGTTACAACCAGCGCGGGCACGGCGTGACAGGCGGAAGCATTTTTGGCATTATCATTTTTATTTTTATCGTCCTCATTTTAATTTCCCGTGGCGGCGGTGGCGGCGGCGGATTATTCCGGGGCGGTGGCTTTCTTCCCTGGATGCTCATTTCCATGTTGGGCAATAGCGGGCGGGGCAGCGGTGGATTTGGCGGGGGTGGATTTGGCGGTGGTGGCGGCGGCTTTGGCGGTTTCGGCGGCGGAAGCGGCGGAGGCGGCGGGGCAGGCGGAAGTTGGTAAACAGGGCATATGTGTAGTCAAGACAATAAATAACACAAAATCCCGCGACATTCTCGCGGGTATTTTTTTGCTTCATATATCATTGATAATTTTGTGTTTGTATTAAATGAATAATAGAATATGGAACACACACAAGATGTAGAATTGATATTAGGCAGCCTAAATAAAGACAAGCGCGAATTACTTGATAAAGTAGCTGAGATTGATAAATTAATCAAGCGTATTAAATACGGGAATATAAATCTCAGGTTGAACAAGGGGAATAATGATGTTGATGAAAATGTAATTGAACCACAACCGCAAACTTTCCCAATGAAAGCAGATTTGAAAGTTCAGGTCATTAAAATAATGGATATTATTGGCGTTGCTTGTAAACTCAAAGACGTTGCAGAAAAATATAAAGAATTAACAGGCGTTCACCACAATTTACGCGAAGTCCTGAGAACCCTGAACAAACACGAAATACTCAAACTCATTCAGCCTAAAGGAACAATTCGCGGTTTGTATTGGATAAAAACAGAATGGTTAGAAGATAACAACACACGATTAAAAGAGCAGCACAAGTTTGAAGGATTTGATTTGCTGTTTACTGATGATATGATAGAATTTAAATAAGAGTTTAAAAAATCTGTACCTTTATGAATGAAAAAACCCGCCTGCCAGCGGGAGTTTGATAAAGCATTTTACCGAATTAAATATACACAAAATAATTCGGTATGGAAAATATTTATCCCAATCCTTTAGAGATTATTTATCCTTGTAATGAGGATTATTTCATAGACAATAATTCAGGAATATTTATCAATCTTACAATTGAAGAAGGTTTAATAAATCTTGATAGTTTATATCAACTTCCTGATATGGAGGAATAGTAAACTGCAATCCAAATCCAACTTTTATTTTGTCAAACTCTTTTCGATACCTCAAATGAGAAAGTCTAACTGTAGATTGAACTTCTATTAATTGTATTTCATTAACTTTTTTATCCTTACTAATACAATCGTCTTTTGCAGCATATTTTAGGGCTGTTACTCCATTATTCATTATCATAAATCCCCACGTAAATGTAAGCCCAATGGTTTCTTTCGTTGAAACTGCCTTTAATACAAATGCGCTAAAAGTAGGTTTGTTAATTTCAAGAGGAATAAAATTAGTAGGAAAATTATGATACCAACTTATAACCTCAAATCGAACTGATTCCATTGAGTTATTAATTTATCTTTTAAAGTTACAAAAAATATTTAGTTTGAAATTTGCAACTATAAACTAAATAATATATCTTTACAGTAATATGAAAGTTGAAGTAAAAAATTTAATGACAATTAAAAATTACGCAACCAAAGAAAAGGTAACAACTTCATATATCTACAAGCTAATTAAAGAACATAAAATGAGTAGCTTTTCAATTGATGGTATGCAATTTATCGAAGTCAATAAATATCCTGAGATTCCTGTAATAGCACGTAGAAGATAATATATTTTTTGCAACATTAGTTGCAAGTTTCAAACTTAAAAGTTTACAATGAACAAATTAACAATAACAGAATTTAGAAAAGCATATCCGAATGATGATGCCTGCTTAGATAAAATATTTCAATTACGTTTTAATAACCTCATTTGCCCTGAATGCGAAAGCGACAATCAATTTAAAAGAGTTGAAGGCAGACGGGCTTATTTCTGTCCTAATTGCAGCTATCAATTATATCCAACAAAAGACACAGTATTTGAGAAAACAACAACACCACTTATTGACTGGTTTCTTATTATATATATGCAATGCACAACACGCAATGGAGTTAGCGCAAAAGAAATTGAACGCACATTGAATGTATGTTATAAAACAGCATTACGAATGGCGCACCAAATTAAAATACTTATGGCTGATAAAAAATTAGGCAAGCTAATGGGCAAGGTGCAGGTTGATGAAAGTTATTTCGGGATGAAATTAGCCAACAAACACGCGAAGGAACGCAGAGAAATTTATGAAAGTGGCGGCAATAAGCATGATAACAAAACAGGCGTTATGGGCTTTATTACAGATGATAAAAAATTAAAGTTTGAAGTAATGACAGATGCCCAAACATTTAAACAACGTGTAACCGCAAACGTAGATAAAAAATCAATCGTTGTTACGGATAGCCATTTAGGTTATAAAGGCCTTGACATACATTATATCAAGCATGAAGTATTAAACCATTTTGAGAATGAATTTAAGAGAGGTGAGTTCACAACTAACAATATTGAAAATGCTTGGTCAGTATTAAAAAGGACAATCAAAGGAACACATATCCACGTTAGCGCAACACACTTGCAAAAATATGTTGATGAAGTAGCATTTAGAATGATGAATAAAGATAAACAAGACACGATGTTTGAGACGATATTAAGTCATGTTGTTTAATAGTAGGTATATTCGATCAATTCAATTCTACCATTTCTTCTTGTCGCAATACCGGAAACGGTGATAAAAACGTCTTCATCGTCATTTGCATTACGAGTAAATATTGTATTGCGGTAATTTGCCCTTCCTTTGAGATGCAATGGCGTTTTGTACTGAATTTGATTGTCCCTTACATGTGCGCCGCCTTTCCCGCTTTCAGAATTAAACCAATACACACTTATTTCATAATTTTTAGGTTCTTTATCTACTATTATTTCGTCTTCTTTATTTATTTCTTCTGGGGAAAATAATTTGGAAGACACTATGTCGTAGAAGTCTTTCTTGACTATCGCTATCGGAATTCTATCACCATTAGTATTTTTGTTCATTACCTCAATATTATCAAAGCCCTCGTATTGAATGTCCTTAAAAGGTTCGATGGAATAGGTGATTAAATCTATAACACGTTGTTCGCTTCCTTTATGTTCTGCAAATCTATTTGAGAATAAATCTGAGAAATTTTTCTCCAATTTCTTAAAATCATCCGACTCAATGTTTTCAACCTTCAAAGATTTTTCTTCATGTTGAGGCAATTTATTAAAAATGTAATTATATAATTTCACAAGAAATTCTGAAATATCATTATTAGATATTTTAAATAAGCCGTTATCTTCTTGCAATTCGATTTTAAAGTTTAATTCAAAACTACCAGTTTGAGAAGGGAATGAATAGACATGTCCCCCTATATTTAAATCATTTAAGAAATCAAAAGATTGTTTCAAGAAAGAAGAAAATTTGCTATTCATGTTATTAACCGTTTCCGGTTCTGCCATGTGCAAATCTGATAATCCTCCTTTTAAGCTAAAAACATAATCGAACGTCGCTTCATAAACAAATGTGGGGCAATAGGAATTTTGCAATGGTATAAACTGTTCTGGTATATCATTTATTGAAACAATATTATAATCTGATATTTCATCGTTAAAATTTTTGTCAACTACAAAAAAACTTTCACTTTCTTCCAATATAGCTCTTAATGTTTTTTTTCTATTCAAAAAAGATAAAAAAACTTCTTCCGTTATTAATATATGAAAATACCTTAAGTATTGCTCTTGTCTGTTTTCAAGTACGATAGTTCCTAATAATCTATTTCCAAACTTATTTGTTCCTGTATATAAAATATCATTACTCCCGTCATTTAACAAAGACAGTGAGTTAGCTACAATTTCATGTAGCCCCCTGATTAATGTTTTATTTTTTTTTACTTCAAACATTTTCATCGTGTAAATTGACAGATGAAATCAATTCAACATTCTCAATTTTAAAATCATCACATTTAAGGAAATCGTAGTGATGTGGATTTCTTTTTGAAGGAGATGCTTTTACCATTCCGCAATTATCATTAAATTTAATTACAGCTAAGTATTGAATATAACCTGGAGTTATTCGAAATATCTGCTTAAAAATATCTTTTACAACATCTTTGGTTGCTTCGGTCATTATAGACATAGATTGCGCCTTTAAAGCGCAAATAGCATGGCAGCTATTGCTTTTAGAATCTCTTCTTCCCATTTCCCAATAGCTTTTAAAGTCGATTTCATCTAACTTTTCAAAAGTAGTTTTTATCGCAAATGAAGTTTGCGTATCGTCTCGACAATTTTCTGTACAGTCGCAGTTACAATCTGTATGCAGTTTTGTGAATTGCATTAAAGAGGGGGGCGTTACGATTAAGATATTAAAGGCAAAAAAGGTTATACAAAATAATAATTGTAACATAAAAAGCGTAACTTTATTATGTTCAAATATTACTTTAATAGAACGAATTACAAATAACTGGTGGAACAGTTATTTGCGTAAAAACAAATATAAGTCAGTTTTCAAAGCAAAATCATTTAAACAATCTTTTTAAGGTTGTTTTTTTATTTACTAATGGTTTACCCTATTAATGACGTTTCGGATTAGATGCTTTCTTTAATGCTTTTTCAAACAATTCTTTCCCGTTAGGATTGGACTTTTTGGATGCTAATATTTTTTCAGCATTAGCGAATTTTTCCTCAGTAGTAAGTTTCTTTTTTTTCTTGCCTGCCATTTTGTAAAGTTACTTAGTGTATTACAAATTCAATCCGCGTTTCTTTATTTCTGCGTTCACGGCTTTTCGTCGACTTGCATCGGTGTGTCGAAATTCGGAGTTTTTGAACATCTTCAATTGCTCATCGGTAAATTCTTTGTAAACTTTTTCATATTTACTTAAAATTTCAATTTCTCTATCTCTTTTAGATTTTTTCATTGGTGGTTTAAAGATAAAAAGTTTTCCACAATTTTATTATTGTCCTGAGTACATATATGCCGTAAACAGGGCAATAAGGTTTATTTATACTCCCGATCCGGCAAGCGTGGTTTTTTGCTCTTATACCGTTACATCAATTCCCTTTTTTTGTTTCTCCTATTTCCCTTTCCTCAGGCTCTTTTTTATCAAGCTCTGGTGAAGCGGAAACGCCTGACATAAAATTAATACTTCCCTCTTTTTTAGCAATGCTATTTGCCCAAATAATACCAATTACAAGCCCGCCGATACCAATAGCGCCCGCGAGAATTGAACGCCATAAGGTAGGCTTATAAATAAATCCTGCCGCTATTAATCCTATTATTGCAGGCAAAGCGATTATTTGAATTGAACCAATACCCTCGAAAATATAATCAAAAATACTTCCTTTCTTTTCCTTATTCATACATTCAATTTACTTCGAAAATCGCAATGACTGAAATCAAATTATTACCTTGTGTCCTGAAATCATATCGGCCGGCAATAGGTGGTCAGATCAAATCGGAACACGAATTTTTGCAAGATTTATTGAGATAATAAAAGTGAAAGATAATTTTAAATATGGTATCGGTTTCTGGTCAGGCGCTGGCATTTACAGCTTCATCAATAT
>DATGFZ010000033.1:0-3612 GCA_035308805.1 Puia sp.
GGTGTTATTTAGTCAATGTATTTTTTTATTATTATGTCGTACTACCTAATATTCTATCAACTGTAGCTTCAATGTCGAATAAATTTGAACCGTGATTAATAACAGGTAATGGTTGTGGGTCAATGACTACACTTACTTCTATATTAAGTAATCTGTTTAATTCTAAATCATTTATATCAACCCATTTTTCGATTTCTGTACCGTCATCATCACCATTCCCATCATCATCATTTTCATCATCGTCATCGTCAAAAAAATAATCTCCTTCATCCTCATATAAATCATCGCTTCCGTTCGCTTCAGCCAATGCATCTCGTATGGAAGATTGAAAATCACCTTCTGATACACCCGCATAAGCATACTTTAGTTCTTTTTGTGCATTTGTAATATAGTGTGTATGAAGTTTGGCCATAGCTTCCAGTTTTTCAACTTTTAGTCTATTTTATATAATTATGAAATATCAAATAAAAATATATGACCGTATATTATTCTTAAAAGTTAAAACTTACCTAGTTCTTCTTTGATTTGCAAACCATCTTAATACTGAAAATACCCTCTCACATCCAGCGTTATGAGGAGTTATTGCTAATATTTTTAATGCTAGTTTTTGTATATAATTTTCGTTACTATGGAAAGGATTGCACAAACGCCACCAAGTAAGAACATCACCCTTACTTATACTAAATGGAACTTCATACTCTTCTTCTCTTGAATAAAAAGATTGGATCTGAGAAATCAAATCAGCAGAAGAAAGTTCACCTCCACCCATATTGACCCATAATTTCGTTGCCGTAATAAACACATTACGTAAAGCAGTTAATTGTAAACCTTTCCCTAAGTTAATATTAAAAAGAATCATAAAAAATTCTGTAAATTAACAATTCTATGTCTCAATAAAAAATATTTACCTCTGTAATGCGGATGAAGCAAGTATGCTAAAAGATAAAGTTGGATATCGAATTCTCGCCAACGCTTGTTAAAAAGCTTAATGCATTGATGCTTAAAATCATAATCAGAAACAGGCGGAAGAGATTTAATTTTCTGCGAAAGTTTAATTAATTCAACAAAACAGTCCGCGAGTGTCGTTGTTTTAAATTCCAGTGATTTAACGACAGATTTTACTGGCCCTAAAAGAGTGTTTACGGCTTCTACATCGGTAAAAAAAGATCGACTTCGAATAAGTGCCGAAATATCAGTGCTCAACTTTTCTGGAGTTTCGTCTAATATCTGATCATTATTCATTAAAAAAAATTAGTAAATGAACATATATATAATATATAATGCAAAAAAAATCCTCCCTTACATTTTTGAATAATTGTTCTAGTCGCAATATAGAATCTGTACAATCCCAAGCTGTAGTCCACCTAGTTACAACGTAAGTTTTTAGTCCACCCCCTTTTATTTCATTCGTTATCTTAGAACGTAATTCTCCACCAGCTTGATGAGATTGCTTAAAGTATTTAACTATTTTTTGACATTTTGAAATTATTTCCTTTGCAAATGTTGTCTTGCAAATATCGGTCGAGACCAAATTTACATGATGAGCGATGCATCTGACTGGTAATATATGCTTATAGCGTTCAGATATTATTCTTTTGGCAGCAGCACACGCAGATGCATGGTCTGACACAACTGCAGCGAAATGTTCTGCACCAACTTCAGTGATTACCTCATTCAGCTGATCAGCAAGAAAATTTGCTGTATGAGAATTTGCAGAGAGATCTTTTATGCAATGTATAATCTCTTTTCGATCAGGCGTCATAATTAAAAACACATATAACGATTGCCCTAAGGGACTCGTCCAGCCGTCAAAACCTATTAAATAATAATAATTACTGATTAGCAAATTTATTTTCTAAAAAGTTTTATTTTTTTATTTCTATTACCTAGCGTTAAATTTTTTGTTCTTTTCAATTCAATACGCTGATCAACCACGATGTTAGCTAATTCTTCATATAAAAAATCTTCTGAAAGTGTAAATGCACGCGGAGGATCATAGCCTAAACATAAACTTTTAACCATGTCAATAAAAAAAGGGTGTTCAACAAGATGAAAGGCGACTCCACAACAGATAAAAAATTTTGCTATTGTACGATCACAAATTTTCTTTTTAAATGGTTCAATTGTATTTGATTCGCCATACTTTGTGATTGATTGTTGATGTCCCGCTTTTCTTTTTTTAGATTGTACTCCTGCTGCTTCTGTTTGATTCTCCCCACGTGTTTTAACGATAAGCAAAAACTTTTCCTTAACATCAATGGGTACTTTATGACAGCTAAGTGCTAAATGTGCTTCCATACTATTTGGTTCGCCACGTGTTTGAGTCCATGGACAGTATTTACATTTACAACCTTGATGTCCTTCCTTTTTTTCTCCAATAGTCTCGAAAAAATTCCAAACCTCTTTTGGTTTTCGGCCTGGTTTGGAAATTGGCTTATTTAGTAAAGGAGATATTGGATTTTCACTTTCACTCATGATTTATTCTACTGAAAAAAATGCAGAAGATGAGAAGACAAAGAAAAGTTAGAAAACTACACAAAGAAACTTCAAACAACAAATATGCAAAAACTTTGTACAATATGTATAACGTGTAAATGTGGTACGATTAAATGTGGTACGATGACGTTATTGGCGTAAATCATTTTGACAATTCGGCAATTCGGCAATTTCGTCTGTAAAAATACAATACGGCAATAACGGCATTACGTCAAAAAAAAATTCCATGCCGAAAGTAATTACGGCGTATTTTTACAGACGTAATGCCGAAACCGTAATTAATTCGCGGAGAAGTATAATCTTGGTCAGGATCTTACTTTGCAAAAGTATTCCCCTAACTAATGAGAAGAATTCGACTTCATAGATGCCAGCTCTCTTTCCGCCTCCAGCAACTGCATCTTCAGATCCTCAATTTCGCATCGTAATCTTTTATTTGCAGTAACCCGCTCTCTATATTCCCTTTCTATGTCTTGCATGAATTTTTCGAAAGTTCTTTTATTATAATCAAGGAGATGCTGGCGGAACACTTTAAGTTCGTTCATAACCCGGCGATTATTCTCTTCTTCATGATCACAAGTGATATTAATGCTCTGGGTCCCATTATCTGTAACGTATATAGCTGGTGATGCTGGAAATACATTACATTCTGGCCAGCTTCGAGGGCGCAATACTTTTTCCTGAGCCATATTTTTACGTTTCCTATTTAACGAATTCTCATAAACTTCTAATTTATGCCTTAGATATGACTCAATTCGACAAGACTCCCCAGAAATCATTTCTAATGGAACAGGGTTTTTAGAGTGATTTAAAAGACCTTGATATGCTCTTTTGACTAGGCTATCTGGAAGTCTATCAGTAATATGTTTATAGTCAGAATGGAACATTTTATTAGATATAATTTTGCGCAAAAAAAGTTTGCATGCAAAAATAGACCCATAGCTATAAATTTACGCGCCAATATCACGAATTGCGTCACATCTGGTAGGGGATTGGCTAGGTTCTGATCGTGTGATCAATGGTCACCAGAAGATCTTAACGGTTTTTATCATATGATACAGATAGCAAATTTTTTATTAATTCGTTCTGTGTTTGCCAAGAAAATTTTTTATTAGTTCA
>DATGFZ010000034.1:0-4680 GCA_035308805.1 Puia sp.
GCCTTTCAGCCGGATGTCGCCTGGCTGATCCTTGCCTGCGACCTGCCATTGGTCGATCATCGCACTATGTCATTTCTTATGGAAAATCGTGACGCGTCCAGCATGGCAACGACATTTCAAAGTCCTGCTGACGGATTGCCCGAACCACTGATTGCCATATGGGAACCGAAAAGCTACGGGTTGCTGCTTTCCTGTTTATCTAACGGTTATACCTGTCCGAGAAAGGTTTTAATAAAAAGCAACGACGCGCATATTCTTCAACCACCGGATCGGGATTCATTGATGAATGTAAATACAAAGGAAGATTTTGCCAAGGCAGAACAAATCCTGATCACCAAAGCGCTGCATCATGATGGAAGATGAATGGGTACGATATGGCTGCCAGCTGGCGCTACCCGGTTTTGGGAAAGAAGCCCAGCTAAAACTGCAAAAGGCAAAAGTGCTGATTGCCGGCGCAGGCGGTCTGGGTTGCCCGGCTGCCCTCTACCTCGCGTCTTCAGGAGCCGGAACCATTGCCATAGCAGACGATGACGTGATCGCGGTGAGCAACCTTCATCGCCAAATACTGTTCACACCGGATGAAGTCGGTTTATCAAAAGCGGAAATCGCCTGCAAAAAACTAAGCGCACAAAATCCGGCGATAAGGCTGGTTGCCATAGCCGAAAAAATTTCCGGTCAGAATGCGCTTCGCCTCATGGAGGATTATGATATCGTCATAGACTGTACGGATAATATCGAATCAAAATATTTACTTAGTGATGCCTGCGTCCTGGCAGGCAAGCCCCTGGTCTACGGGGCGATCTATCGATGCGAGGGTCAGTTGTCGGTCCTGAATGTAATGAATGGTGACGGAAGCCGTTCCCCCCACTACAGGGATCTGTTTCCCCGGGCGAATGCCGCCGCAATCCCCAACTGCGCCGAAGGCGGGGTGATGCCGACAATTGCCGGGATTATCGGATGCATGCAGGCCAATGAAGTGATCAAATACATTACCGGCATGGGAGAATTGCTGTCCGGCAAGATATTCATCCTGGACGCCGCTGCCATGCAAAGCCGGATCATCAACGTCGGCGGGGTCAGCAATACGACCATCAACAGCCTGCCCCAAACCAGTTTTGTTGAACTTATCTCCGCAGATGAATTAAAAAATGGTTTGGATAAACATGCATATGAATTGATCGATGTTAGAAATACAGAAGAACGAAATAATTTCCATATCGGCGGCAGGCACATGCCGCTGGATGATTTAGCAACAAACCTGTTGATGGATGAAGATGACAAACCCATTGTCTTTTATTGCCAGACCGGAAGACGCAGCGCAGAAGCGGCGAAAATTGCCGGAAAAAAATTTCCCCGGGGACATTTTTTTTCTCTTGACGGCGGGTTGAGCGCATGGGAAAAAACAGGATTAACCATTCAGGAAAATATATGAGAATCATTATCTGCTTTTTTTTTACCGCGATGACTCTTTTTGTCAGCGCACAAAGCAAATTAACACCAACCGATAAATTCACCATCGAAGGAAAGGTAAAACGCCCGATCACCATTTCGGTCAGTGACCTGGAGGGTTTTACCATAAAAAGCCTGCCCGACCTGGTCATCACGGATCATATGGGGGCAAAAAAACATACCCTCACCGGTTTACGCGGCGTGTTGCTGAAAGACATTTTAAGCAAAGCAGAAATTGACGCGGAAAATCCTAAAGTCCTGAGTGAATTTTATTTTGTGCTTGCCGCACCGGACAATTATAAGGTTGTCTTTTCCTGGAACGAAATATTCAATACCGAAACGGGTAACAATATTTATGTGGTGATGGAAGAAGAAGGAACAAAGATAAGCGGGTCAGCAGACAGGATATCCATTGTCACCCTGTCCGATCTCAGGACCGGCCGCCGGCACATGAGTAATATTGAAAAAATAAGGGTTGAGCGCGCAAAATAAACGGCTATCCCCCGCTCACTGGCGGTATGATGGCAATTTCATCGCCTGCCGATATCCTCATCCGGTCATCGCGGGCATATTCTTTATTTACAGCGATCATATAAGATCCCAATCGTTTTAAGCCAGGATGTTTTTCCTCCATCAAGAGCCTCAGATCGAGCAGCGTGGCGCCTTCCGGCAACTCCAGGGTAGCCAAATCGCTTTGAAAAATTTCTTTTGCTGCGCCAAAACCAAGAATGTCCATCTTCATAATGAATTATTTAAACCAGGGCAGGTGTTTGAACAATACCTCAAGACCGGCAAAAAAAACAAGTATGGCCGTAACCCTCCGGATGACAAGGGGATTAAACTTTACCGCCCCCATACGTGAGCCCAGCTGTCCGCCGGCGAGAACGGCTGCGCATAAAAAAATGATCCTATTGTAATTGATTTCAGCAGCGAAAGCGGATAACTGCCCCGCGATGCCCGAAATAGAATTGACCAGGATGAACACGCTTGCTGTGGCGGCAATTTTTTTTGCCGTATCCCATTTCATCAGGTTCAGCAAAGGCGACAGGAAAATACCCCCGCCGATACCCACCATGCCTGATAAAAAACCAATGGCTCCGCCGATAACCCCGTCTTTTGCAAACTGCCAGCGATCCCTTGTTTGACGGACATCCGGATCACCCGGTCTTGTTTTGATCCATAGCAGAATGGCTGCAACCAGCAGGCTGCAGCCAAGAATGATAAAGAATGTGTCCTGGCTTATTTTCATTTTGGCCCCGAGAAAAGCAAGGGGAATGCTGAACAGGGCAACGGGAATGATTTTTTTCCAATCCGTTTGTTTGTTGCGGATGAAAACGATCGTGCCCCCCGTTACGACAATGATGTTGCACAATAGCGCGATGAGCCTGATCTCTTTAAAAGGCAATGCATACAGGGCAAGGATAGCCAGGTAGCTGGACCCCCCGCCAAAACCTACGGAAGCATACACGAAAGCGACGATAAAAAAGAAAATGATGATTTCCCAGTGTTGCATATTGGTCAGGTATTGAATGGTTTTTTTTGTAATCGTTCAAAATCTTCCGGGGTATCGATATCGATATATCCAAGCGGAAACGGGACTCCGGTCCATGCATCCCCGTGCTGACGGATTATTTTTTTTGCTCCTGACTGACCGGTCACCCTGAGCAATGCCGGAAAAAATGTTTTTCCAAAAAGTGCGGGTATCCCTGCCGTGTGCTGGTAAGTGCTGGCTATAATTTCCTTATTTGATTCCGTATGTTTGGTGATCAGCTGATCTAAGAGCGATGGGGATACAAACGGCTGGTCGCAAACCATAAAAATAACGGCTGCTGCTTCCGGCTCCATCTCCAGAAATGTTGAAAGACCGGCGCGGATTGATGAAGCCATGCCTTCCTGCCAATCTTTATTAAATACCAGAGTAACCCCCATGTCTTCGATTTCTTTTTTTATTTTTTCCATGTTTGCACCCAGCACAACAATCACCTTTTTTACCGCTGCCCGGGCAACATCAACGGCATGCCGGATAAATGTTTTGTCGCCGTAAAAAGCCAATTGTTTGATGTCTCTGTAACGTGATGAGGAACCTGCTGCTAGAATAATGACGCCTATACCCTCCATTTTATAAAATTATGGAATCGTGCTGATATCCGGCAGCAGGAAAAATTTTCTACATCCTCTTTTGCTTTGTAAAAATCATTCTACAGGAACCCGCTGCATTTACATGCTACGGGGGTGAGAAAAGTAAATGGATTGATTTATGATAGAGATTCTAAAAAGAGCATCTTGGAAAATCAGGAAGAACCGCTGCAAGTTCCCGGCAAAAACGCGACCACCCGGAGAGAATTCTTTGAGCAGGTTTCGGTCATCACTGCCGGAGCAGCGCTGACAACATCACTAAAATCTGCAAGGCTTCCGCTGGATAACCGGTTTTATCAGGAAGAAGGGACCGTGGAAGTGAGTCTTTTTATCAATGAGAAAAAGACAACCCTTGAGCTGGATCCGCGGGTCACCCTGCTGGATGCGCTGAGAGAGAAGCTGCATTTTACGGGAACAAAAAAAGGATGCGACCGCGGTCAATGCGGGGCATGTACGGTTTTGCTAAACGGTAAACGGGTAAATTCCTGTTTGATCCTGGCCGGGCTGTGCGATGATGCGCATGTCACCACCATCGAAGGTCTTTCCAAAGGTGAGGAGCTTCATCCCATGCAAACGGCTTTTTTAAAACATGATGCTTTTCAATGTGGCTATTGCACACCCGGGCAAATCTGTTCAGCGATCGGGCTGGTCAAAGAAGGTCATGCAAAGACCGATGAAGAGATTCGGGAGTTGATGAGCGGGAATATTTGCCGGTGCGGTGCATACCAGAATATTCTGGAAGCTATTAAAGACGTCCAACAAAGATAATTTTTTTTATGTATCCATTCACGTTAGTAAAGGTAAATGACACGGCAGCGGCCATTAAATCAGCATCAGGGAATGAGCATGCAAAATTCATTGGCGGGGGAACAAACCTGGTTGACCTGATGAAAATGAACATTGAAAAACCCGAAAAGCTTATTGACCTGAACAGGCTTGCTTTAAAAAAAATCGAAAAGCTGTCCAATGGAAATATCCTGGTCGGGGCGCTGGTGACCAACACCGATCTGGCTTATCACCCGCTGATCAGGTCGCATTACCCGCTGTTGTCCGAAGCCATTCTTGCCGGCGCTTCCCCCCAACTGAGAAATGTGG
>DATGFZ010000035.1:0-3244 GCA_035308805.1 Puia sp.
GATCTAAAAGCCAGCCTTAAACAAAAACAAAAGAATCTTTCGAATTTGGTCTCAAAATGAAGATTTATGGCTATCTTTTTGGCTGGGTATCCGCATAGTTCTGCTTAGAAATCTTGTGGTTACGAATTTAATGTGCCGATACCCGATATGCCGAACAAAAATGTTTAGAAACTGCCATGGGACTTAATAATTCTATTTACACAATATGCTGGTTTAATTTATTCATCATTTCCGCAGCTTTTGTATTTACTGCGACAGCACAACCTAAAAGAAAATATTTTACTGGTGATAATACGAACGAAAATGAATTTAATAAGATTTCAAAATCAGCCCAGCGTACGACGCGAGGATTGGAAAGTTTGCCTTCATCTTTTTCTTTAAAACAATATGCGCCCACTCCCGGGGACCAGGGTCAGCATGGGACTTGCGTTGCGTGGAGCACGGGGTATGCGGCACGCACCATCAGTTATTGCATTGCTCATCACCTTACTGACCAGGGAATAATAAATTCGTCTGCATTTTCGCCTGCTTATTTATATTATTATGTAAAAGCAGCAGGCGATGATAATTGTGCATTGGGCGCAAAAATAGAGCCTGCCTTAAAAATATTAACTGACACCGGAGATGTGCTGCTATCTGCAAATATTCCAGACTGTATCAAGTCCATTAACAACACAAATAATGTTGCTGCAAAAAATTACACCATTAAAGCCTATTCTTCCATCACCAATGTTTTTGGCAGAATAAATAAGAATGAGGTGATCGCGATAAAAAAGAGTATCACCGACAATAACCCTATTATTTTTAGTTTAACATGTTATAGCAGTCTTTTTAATGTTGGGAAAGACGGCATTTGGACAATGAGCGCGAACGACACTCTCGTCAGCGATCATGCGGTATGCATTGTGGGCTATGATGATAATAAATTGGGGGGCGCATTTGAAGTAATGAACAGCTGGGGCACCGCATGGGGTAATAACGGTTTTTTTTGGCTTACCTACGATCAAGTGATGCAATACGGATCATACGCGCTTGAAATGATGGACAGGGAAGATTATACGGGTAGTGTTTCGAGAGGACTCGGAGCGCCACAATTGAAGGGCAGCCTTGACTTTGTTCTTGTCAATGATTTTGGAAATGATGCAGGTACAATGCCGGTTTTGAGAACTGGAATTGATTCACGCTCTTCTGTTGTCACTGATGATAACAATGCTGACTTTTCAAATTATACCTTGACAGAAAGTTATCCTGGCGGAACAAAATTTAAAATCAAATTCACCACAAACGCTCCGGCATTCGTTTATATATTTTCTATTGACAACAACAAAGTGGTATCAACATTATTTCCTTACGCTGGTAATGTAAGTCCCGCCATTAACTCAACTGACGCAACTATTTATTTACCTTCTGAAGAAAAACATTATACATTGAACGCGGACGCGGAAAGAGACAAAATTTGTGTTCTATACAGCAAAACTGCACTTGATTTTAATAGACTGGGATCTAAAATTTCAAATTCGCCTTCCGGAATTTATGAAACCATCAAAGGGTTATTTAATCATCAGATCATAGCTGTAAAAAATATTAATTTCAGCGATAACCAGATAAGTTTTTTAACCAACGCGGCCGAAGAAGAACTTGTTTGTTTTTTTATAGACATGAATCATAAATAATACAGAAGTAAAAAATAATGTATGAAAAACAAAATGTTCTTAACACTACTTGTTTTGTGTATTTCAGTTTTGCTGAGTTTTAATTCACTTAATGCCCAGACAGCCCAGCAATACTATGATATGGGAAATACTTTTTTTAAGAATGAACAATTTGATCAGGCGATTGATAGCTATACTAAATCAATTCGGCTTTCACCAAAAGTGTCGACTACATATTTTGCCCGCGGTCATGCTTATAATTTAGGAAAAAATCTTTTTGAGCTTGCGATAAAGGATTATAATCTTGGATTGAATTTAGATCCGGCTAACCTGACTGGAATCGGCGAGCGGGGCAATTGTTACTATGTACTGAAGAACTATGATCTGGCTTTGGCAGACTATAGTAGATGGGTAAACGATCAACCCAATAGCGGATTTGGATATTATGGGTGCGCCAATGTTTATTATGCAAAAAAGATGTATGATTCAGCAATACAGAACTACACGAAAACAATCAGCATAAACCCTAAATCAAGGGATGCTTATACCAACAGAGCAAATTGTTTTTCCAACAAAAAGAATTATGATCTCGCGATTCAGGATTTAAATGCAGCCATCAATATAGATCCCAATTTTACTGACGGTTACAATGCCCGTGGTTTGGTATATATGTCTATCGGGGAGTATGAAGAGGCAGTAAATGATTATAAGAAATCAATTTCATTAGACGCTCAAAGAGTAAAGCCATACGCAATTATCAATATTATCGGTCCGCTTTCGCGTTTGCACCGTTTTTCCGAAGCCGCTGAATTTTATAACGATTATCAGTCCAAATACGCTTCGGGCTATATTGAGGACCCATCCTGGGCCTTTTTTAAAAAATTTGTAGAGGCTGTTACACAAAATCTATCTAAAAATGACTATACTACTGCTTTAATGAATCTAAATGATGCTGAAAATTTATATAGCAGTAAAAGAAAAGGAGACGCAAATGATGACGGTCAAAAGAGAGGTTATTCTTCCATACTTGCGATCAAGGGATATGTGTTTGAAAAATTAAATAATAATGATGCGGCGATACAGGCGTATGAGCAGGCTTTGCTGATCAATAATCTTGAGCCGGATGTGACAACTGCACTTCAAAAACTTTCGCAACAGAAGCAAATATTGGTAAAGAATGATAATACACCTCCGATTATTAATATTTTAGAACCACTTGCAAACACCAGATCTATTTCTGTTGATGATGATAAAGTTGCTGGTACAAAACAACATATTAGGGGGCAAGCGATTGATGAGAGTGGAATTAAAAGTGTAATGCTAAACAATAAGTATTTAAAAGTCGAAGACAATGGATATTTTGATACAATCGTAGATATAAGTGCAGGAGTTAATATTTTTACAATTGTTGCAACCGATAAAAATGCAAATTCTGTTTCGCAAAATCTGCAGATAGTAACGGGCAAAGACATTTCAAATGCCAAGCCTGCCAGCCAAAGTAACAGCACTGTCCTGAATGCTAGCCCGGTTTTTCATGCCATAATGATAGCAGAATGCGACTATTCAGATAAAAATATTCCTTCACTTCAGGG
>DATGFZ010000036.1:0-4181 GCA_035308805.1 Puia sp.
GCAGAAGTATGGATGTTTATATTGCCAAGCTCCGTAAATATTTGAAGGACGATCAAAAAATTGAAATCGTCAATATTCATGGAAACGGTTTCAGGCTGGTGGTTCAGGAAGTCGTTTGAAGCTTCGGTTTAACCGGGATGGGAAAAGAAAAAGGAGATTGAGAAGATTGGATAAATTCAATCCCTTTTTTGATGAATCCGAACGTCGGACGTATCACTCCCAACGGTTTTTTTCAGCGATGGATTACGGGGCGAGCGTTCTTTTAAAACAACAGGTGTTCTCCGGTTTCCGGATTCTTCTTTCCAAGATGCTTATATGCTTTCTCCGTTGCTTCACGCCCGCGCGGCGTACGCTTGATAAATCCTTCCTGGATTAAAAATGGTTCGTAGACTTCTTCCAGCGTTCCTGCTTCTTCCGCTACCGCAGTGGCGATCGTTGTTATGCCTACCGGACCGCCTTTGAATTTTTCAATGATGGTAAGAAGAATTTTGTTGTCCATATCATCAAGTCCGTGCTCGTCAACATTAAGGGCGTGCAAAGCATGCTGCGTGATAGCCAGGTCAATTACACCGTTTGCAAGGACCTGAGCAAAATCCCGGACACGACGCAATAATCCATTGGCAATTCTGGGGGTGCCACGGCTTCTACGCGCAATCTCATTTGCGGCATCTGAGGTAATTTTTGTATTGAGAATTTTTGCAGAACGCTCAACAATTTTGTACAGTGTCTCTGCATGATAATATTCCAGCCTTGATTTGATGGCGAAACGCGACATCAGGGGTGCAGTCAACAATCCGCTCCGTGTGGTTGCGCCAACGAGGGTAAAAGGATTTATGTTGATCTGAATGCTACGCGCATTTGGTCCGCTGTCGATCATAATATCAATGCGGTAATCTTCCATCGCTGCATACAGGTATTCTTCCACCACATTACTCAGGCGATGAATTTCATCAATAAACAATACGTCATTGGGTTCAAGGTTGGTAAGCAACCCTGCCAGGTCGCCGGGTTTTTCAATTACTGGGCCGGAAGTTTCCCTGATGTTCACGCCCAACTCATTGGCAACAATCCTGCTTAATGTTGTTTTTCCCAATCCGGGGGGACCATGAAATAAAATATGATCCAGGGCTTCTCCGCGCTGCTTTGCCGCTTTGATAAATATTTTCAGGTTGTCGATGATCTTTCCCTGTCCGGCAAAATCTTCAATTACAGCAGGACGAATATTATTTTCAAATTCTTTGTCAACCGGGCTCAATAATTCTTTTTCGTTATTTAAATTGGCATGCTGCATCCCTCAAAGTTAGACGTGAAAAGATTAAAGGACAAAAGAGATTTAAACGCTCGTGATAGAATAAGTCGCTTGACCATGATCGGGGGCATGCCTCTTGCGTAACCTAAAAAGTAAGTTTACGGTTTTTTGTTTACCTGCTCCTGTTCAAAGCTTTTTGTCATGATATTTATTTTACCTAATCCGAAAAACTCCAAGATTTAAAATTTATAATTGTATATACAATTATAATTGCTTTTCTTTGTGGTGTGAAAAAATTATCCGCCAGTACATACAGCATGTGCATGTATTTTGCGACAAATGCTTTGGCAAGAAAAATGGAAAAGATCGCCGTCAATGCCTGGAAAAAAGTGGATCTTTCTCCCAGTCATGCTTATTTATTAATGCTGGCGTTGGATGCACCGGGGATCCAGCCCATGAAATTAAGTGAAGAATTGCACCTGGAGCCATCTACCATTACCCGTTTAATAGAGAAGCTGGAAGAAAAAAAGTTACTTGTCCGCATCGCTGACGGCAAGCAGACCAATGTCTATCCTACTTCAAAAGCCAGGGCGTTGCGTCCAAAAATGAAACAATGCGTTGCTGATTTTTATGATAAATATTCGCTTGTTCTTGGAAAAGAGGAAAGTGACAGATTCATAAAAAGCATTAACCGCATGGCGGATAAGTTGGCAGTTTAAATTTTTTTATTCAATTAGTTGTATATACAAATAAAAATAAAAACCAAAAATCATGAAGTACGTTATCACTGGATCAGCCGGGCATATTGCAAAACCACTGGCTGAAAAATTAATGTCGCAGGAACATGAGGTAACTGTTATCAGCAGGAATGCAGCCAATATTTCCGGGCTCGTTGCCCGGGGTGCCAGGGCTGCCATCGGTTCGGTAGAGGATGCAGATTTTCTCAGCAGAACATTCGCCGGGGCAGATGCGGTATACACGATGGTACCACCGAATATGGCTGCTTCTAACTGGAAAGAGTTCATTGGGCAGGTAGGCAAAAATTATGCGCAGGCCATCGGGGCCAGCGGGATAAAATGGGTAGTTAATCTCAGCAGTGTCGGCGCTGACCTCCCCGAAGGATGCGGGCCAGTGAGCGGACTTTATAAAGCAGAGTTGGCTTTGAATGAACTCACTGGTGTAAACATAAAACATCTCCGCCCGGGTTTTTTTTATACAAACCTGCTTCTTCAAATTGACATGATAAAAACTACCGGCATCATGGGGGCAAATTTTGGCGGAGATGCGCTTAAAATTGTATTGGCGTCTCCGGAAGATATCGCTGAAGCCGCTGCGCAGGAATTAACGCAACTGAATTTTAGCGGACACAGCGTCCGTTACCTGGCAAGTGATGAAAGAACCAGCAATGACATGGCAAAAGTTCTTGGTATGGCAATTGGAAAACCAGATCTGAAATGGGTTGTATTTAGTGATGCTGATGCGTTAAAAGGGATGATCGCGGGTGGGTTGCCTGAAGAAATTGCACGGAACTTCGCAGAAATGAATCACAGCATGCAATCCGGCAAAATGAACGCAGATTATTGGAAAAATCGACCGACAACATTAGGCAGAACAAAACTTGAGGATTTTGCCGAACAGTTTGCTTTTGCTATAAGGAGCGAAAAATCATTTGCCGGTCACTAAAAGGGATCGATCACTGGCCTGGAATGGATTGCTGTTTATGATGTCCATAACAGGTCATGTGCGCGTATAAAAAAATAATTTCGTAAAAAAAATAAAGTTGTGACCTTTGCAGGCACAAATTATTCATCCAACTTTTGCCAGTGACAACGCTTGACGATTTTAAAACCTCCTTATTGTCTTCGCATCCCCCAACCAATTTGTCGAATTATTTGAAAGCGATGTGGTACGACGGAAAAAATGACTGGGAAAAAGCGCACGATATTGCACAGCATATTGATGACAAAAACGGCTCTCTGATTCATGCTTATCTGCATCGCAAGGAAGGAGATCTTTGGAACGCAGAATACTGGTATCGCAAGGTGGGAAAGGAAATGCCGGATTATCCGCTTGAAAGGGAATGGGAGGAAATTGTAGAAGTCTTTTTATAGATGCCTATCTGTATTGGTCAAGTTCTAAAATCAGATCCGGATCGGGTGAGTTTTCCAACCATTTTATCCTTTCTGAAAATTTACAAACTCCGGGATAATCACCCTGCCAGCTTTTCATGTCCAGGATAATTTGAAAATGCAAATGGGAGGGCCAATTGCCGTTCTCAAAGCGCATGCCCATTTCGGTGAAAACATCCCCTGCTGAAATTCTTTTTCCTTCGTGTAAATTTTTGATCGAGTTCAAACTGAGATGACCATATAATGTATGAAAACTTCTTCCCTCAATATTGTGCGTCAGAATAATTGTTGCGCCATAATCACTGTTGTTGTTATTAAAGGCAAAACTGTGAACAATGCCATTGAGCGGCGACATGATCTTTGTTCCTGCTTCACCCCAGATATCTGTTCCTAAATGCAGGCGGCGTGGTTCCTCATCCCCATCGAAATGCCTGCTGCGGGCGTATAAAGTGCGGTGTTCTCGGTAACCGCCGATACCATATTTACAGGAATGCTTTTGAAGTTGAGTATGGATGTACTGAGAAAATTTCTCTGTGTCCGCGATTTGGTCTGCAGTCAGTTCCTTGTTGTTTATGGTAAAATCGAACGGGAGGAGTTTTTCTGTTTGCGGGTTAAAGGGAACGACAGGGTGAAAGCTTTGCTGGTTATTTGCTAAAGTGGCTATTATTTCAGATGAAGAAAATGGCATGATGCAAATTATTTTTTCTTTTTTGCTTCTGCAAAAAAGAACCAAAGAGCCATGCCTGCAAACGGCTAAGACCCATTTTCACCTGGTGAGGGCTGTTTACATTTTTCCGGTCTCC
>DATGFZ010000037.1:0-6977 GCA_035308805.1 Puia sp.
TGATCGTACCGGCGTGCCCGATATACAGCCTTGCACTTTCAATGGTCAGTGGCACCGTGTTGGTGAACGTAACAAAATTTCCCGAAAATGCATTATAGCCTCCGTTGGGAAAAACCATCTTATTGGCAGGACCCACATAGAGCGGCGCATCATTATAACCAACATAATACTTATGGTCGGGCGTGATAATGGAAGAAGAAGTCTTGTTACCGATGGCAATCGGTTTTACTCCAGCAGCGCTGTCATACCAAAATGCCAGGTCATTTGTATCCTTTGGGGACGCGGTGAAAAACACACTATCGGTTCCACACAGTTCTGCTTTGCCGGTTGCGGTGTCTCCGGAAGTACTAATCGCGATTACAGCAATACTGGTATCATTGGAATTTAGCTGGTCCGAACTCAACGAGGTATAGCTGGTGAATGTATAGGTGTTTCCGGCAAGCGCATTAAAAGTCGGTTGATAGGTAAACACCACGCTGCCCGATGCCGGAATGGTGTCAGGACAGATCGTCGAGAAGGTCGCAACAGGCGTGGCGCCATTGGTGATGACCGTGGTCACGGGTATATTGGTTTGAGGCACGGTCCCATAATTTTTAATTGTTACTGCAACCAATTGCGCCTGGTTTGCGCAGGTAACTCCATTGGAACCTCCCGGCGACTGCAGGTCGGATACGCCCACATCATTGGAAGGCCCTACAATTTGTATGCGGTAATCTTCTGTTTCCCCTTTTCCATAGCTGCCGCATGGCAAAACAGTTGTGGGATCCGTGGTTTCTTCGGCGACTATTCTCATCGTGGTATAATTGCCGATTATTAAGTTGTTCGGTGTTACAATCGTATCGTTATAGGTTACATTTCCGCTAAGAACGGTACTCTGCGCTGCCAGTTCATTTGCATCAAAAATGCCATTGTTGTTATAGTCAATATAAACCTTAACGACCTTTGAAGCTGTCGTTGCATCGCAGCTGCTGAGCTTTATACTGATGGGTAATTTTTGGTTGGGTTGAATTTGAGCAGTAAGGTTTGTGTAATTGGTATAAGTCGTGCAACCCGCAGGATTTGCATTGTGAAGGTTGCTGAGATTTACACTGTCTATTCTAGTACCCGCACTGCTGGTGGGCGCCGAAGTGCAATAAGGTTGGCCGCCAATTCCGCTAACCAGCAATGAAAATGCCTGCTGGCCTCTTGCCAGGGTTCCCTTATGCGTTATGGTGATGGTATAAGCCTGCCCCGGTGTTACACTATCAACATTTATTTTCTCCACGTTATCCCGGAAGTTATCTCCCTGGGTCGCAGCGTTGGAAGGATTTGCAGGATCCAAAACCCATGGCGCAAAAGTCTGCGTGCCGCTTGTAATTCTCATATCCAGATCATTCACCAGCATAGAAGTCGTGTTGTGCAGGGCCTGAACAACCGGAACAGGCGTAGCCGGAGGATCAGTCCAGGACAGAGTAGCAACCAGGCCGCCTTTGCCGGATGCGACTGCAGTGAAGGTATAGCTATTGGTTGTTGCGTTTAAAGCACTTTCTATAATCGTGTCTGACTGATGATTGAAAGAGGAAGTAATGACATTTGCTCCTTTTAATACATCCAGTAAGCCCCAGCCAAATTCATAATCCGGTCCTTCTGAAGTTCCCGCCTCGTCGGCGGTGTGTATCGCCAGGCCTTTTAAAGTAGCAGAACGCATGAAGGAAGCAGGATGCAGGCGGTTGTAATATTCCTGTAACAAATAAAGTGAGCCCGTTACATTTGGCGTTGCCATGGAAGTGCCGCTTTGCGTGCTATAGGCAGTATTTGAAGTGCTCCAGGTCGATGTAACATTGACTCCGTCGGCAACGATATCGGGTTTAATGCGCCCGTCATTGGTCGGTCCCCATGCGCTGAAATCACTCATTACCACATCGGCGGGTGTCGTATAGCCTGAGGGAATACCATTTACAGCCCCAACCACAATAACATTTTTTGCGTCAGAAGTATTACAGACGCTTGTGTAGGTAGGATTATCCGCCAGGGTCGCCGTGCGCTTGAGGGATTTATTTCCATTGTACAAATAAGAATCTCCGACAGCGGGTCCGTTATATGCCCTCGGATTACCTGCAGCAACACTGATCAAATAAAATGGGGCATTGTATGCGATCGAATCATAGATCTGCGAGTTCTGATCATAATAACCAAATCCGTAGCCTTGCGATTTACTGATCGTGGTGTCGCCGTACCAGTCCCAGTTTGTTCCATCATAGCTCCAACCGGAACCCGCAAGAAAACCATAGGAGTGATTTGAAACAACAAGACCCGGCGCCTCGGCAGCCATGGTCGTAAGATCATTATCAAAATCGTAAGAGATTAATTGCTGCGTTTGAAAAGCCATACCCTTGGCAATCGGGTTGATTCCCGTAGCTATAAGTGTCCCGGTGGTATGGGTAGCGTGATCACTTAACCCCGAATTATCTTTAACCAATATTCTCCCGGTCAACTCCACATGGGTGGTCAATGCATGACCTCCGTCCCAAATTCCCATTTTGCCTTTTACCGATGGGGAAGATCCGGATAAATTTAATCCCGAACTACCCCCGGGCCACAATTGATTTGCCCGCGTAGTTGCCGCTGCTATAATATTGTCAAAAGTGCCAACATATTTCGGGTTCCCCAGCTCATCAACGCCAACCAGGGCAACTACTCCCCCCCGAAGTGTATTTTTTCTGACAAACCAGCCAAGCTGTTTGGCTGTTTTCAAGGCTCTGGCATACTCGTTGAATTGTTTAATTCTAAACTCATTGGTCATGCGGATAAGCTCAGTACTGTTAGTCTTTGTTTGAGCCAACAATCCGGTTACAGAAATTGCAGAAAATAAAAAGGCCAGCAGGTAGCGTAATTTTCCGGGCATAGACATTTATTAAGATCTATCTTTAATTTTTACTAAATTAGAAAAACTTTCAGTCTCAAAATGATGGAATGAATAAAATTCTTTTTTATGCATTAGGAGCTATGTTAATCGTCTTATCCTGTTCCAGTTCCAAAATAAATGATTCGACAAATAAAATCAGCCAGGGTATTGAAGGGCATGTCTATTTTATATCCGGAAATCAAATGCCATCGCCAAATAGAAAACCTGCCTCGCCTAAAGGAATAAAAACAACCTTGTATATCTACCAGCTCACAAATATAAATCAAGTTAATAGACAAGGGCAATCTGTTTTTTATGCTGCGATCAAAACAAAACTCATCACAAAAATCGAATCCGATACCACCGGGCAGTTTGCAGTTCAGCTCCAACCCGGCAGGTATTCTCTTTTTACAAAAAAAGGAGCATTGTTTTATGCCAGTATTTTTGACAAGGACAATAACATTGCGCCTGTAGCAGTGTTTACCGGCAAAATAACCAAAGCAGAAGTCAGAATTGATTATGACGCCACTTATTAATCTTTTCACAAATTCACCCTGTATGTATATACGATTTTTTATTTTGCGCGGTTGCTTATATCGAGCCACCGGCAATTACTTAGGGGTAACCACAAACTATATTATATTTGCATCTGGATGAATAGTGAGGTTTTATCAGATTTGTTTTTGACTTCTCCCCGCCTTTTTCAATTGGCGAACAGGCTTACTTTGACTTCTCCGCAAAAAATTTCCCTTTACGGTTTGCATGGAAGCTCGCCAGCGTTTGTTATCAGTTCGTTATTTCATCACTCCATTACGAGCCAGCTCAATCATGTCGTTGTTTGCGATGATGCCGAATCGGCAGCATACCTGCATAATACCATTGAAAGCCTCACGGGCGGATTGGATATATTTTATTTTCCGTCCTCTTTTAAAAACAAAAAAAATTATTCGCTCCTCAACAGCAGTCATATCATGCTGCGGACGGAAGCATTGACCAAATGGAGTTCGGGCGGAAATAAGAAAATAATGGTAACCTATCCCGAAGCGATCTTTGAAAAAGTAGTATTGCCGCAAACTTTATCCGGCAATATGATCTATATCAAGATCGGAGAAGCCATTGACCCGGAAGACCTGATGGAGAAATTTGTTCGGTTCGGATTTGAAAGAACCGATTTCGTATATGAACCGGGACAGTTTGCCTTGCGAGGCGGTATCCTGGATATTTATTCATTCGGAAATGAAAAACCTTACCGGGTTG
Organism: Puia sp.; assembly: GCA_035308805.1. GTDB lineage: Bacteria > Bacteroidota > Bacteroidia > Chitinophagales > Chitinophagaceae > Puia. Next base: position 4,142 of record DATGFZ010000037.1, read on the forward strand.
AACTGTTTGGGAATGATGTGGATTCCATACGCATTTTTGATCCGCAAACACAGCTTAGTGAACGCAAACTGTTGCAAGTAAACATTATCCCGAATATAGAAACGCAATTTGATGAAAAGGAAAAAGTGAGCTTGTTTGATTTTGTGAATGATAACACCGTTTTGTGGATGCAGGACTGGGATTTTACAAAAAGAAGGCTATCCATTGAACAGGAAGATCTCGAAGACTACCTTGGAAGAAAAGAAGCGCAGCAAAAAACTTCAGTTGATGATTACGCGGATGAGCAAAAGGTTTCACTTGGAAGAAATGATTTTATTAACGCCAGTGCGGTCGACGATCAGATAAAAAAGTTTCACTTTATTGAATATGGGAAAACGCAAGGTAATTTACACGCGGATTTCGAGATTGAATTTAAAACAAGACAACAGCCCGTTTTTAACAGGCAGTTTGATCTGCTGATTAAAAACCTGAAAGACCTGGAATCAAAAAAGTATTCCATTTTTTTATTCGCAGAAAATCCGCGCCAGCTGGAAAGACTGCGTGTAATATTTGAGGACCTCCACGCCGCCATTCCATTTACTCCGGTAGCAAAATCCATACATGAAGGATTTATTGATGATGACCTGAAAGTTGTCTGTTATACGGATCACGAAATTTTCCAGCGTTACCACAAATACAAGGTAAAACAGGCCTACAATAAAAATAAAGCGCTCACTTTAAAAACGCTTCGCGAATTACAACCGGGCGATTATGTTACCCATATCGATCACGGTGTGGGAACATACAGTGGTTTACAAAAAATTGAAGTGAACGGCAAATTGCAGGAAGCCGTTCGCATCATTTATAAGGACAGCGATATTCTTTATGTCAATATTAATTCGCTCCACAAGATTTCCAAGTATAGCGGAAAAGAGGGCAACGTTCCCAAAATAAATAAGCTTGGCAGTGATGTTTGGCAAAAATTAAAGGACAAAACCAAAACCAAAGTCAAAGAAATCGCCTTTGACCTGATTAAACTTTATGCACAACGGAAGGCCGAGCGTGGATTTGCACATGCTCCGGATAATTACATGCAAACGGAACTGGAAGCATCTTTTATTTATGAAGACACACCCGATCAAAGCAAGGCAACTGCCGACGTAAAAAAAGATATGGAATCCCCTTCACCCATGGACAGGCTGGTTTGCGGCGATGTCGGGTTTGGCAAAACAGAAATTGCGATCCGCGCAGCTTTTAAAACCTGCTGCGATGGCAAACAGGCTGCCATATTGGTTCCCACAACAATTCTTGCTTACCAGCATTTCCAGACTTTCGGTGAACGCCTGAAAGATTTTCCGGTCACCATCGATTATATAAACCGGTTTAAGTCTGCCGCCCAAAAAAAAGAGACATTAAAAAAATTGTCAGAAGGAAAAATTGATATTATTATTGGAACCCATGCTTTGTTGGGCAAAGAGGTAAAATATAAGGACCTCGGATTGTTGGTTATTGATGAAGAGCAAAAATTCGGCGTTGCACATAAAGAAAAAATAAAAACTTTCCGCTCTACCGTGGATTGTTTGACGCTAACAGCTACACCCATCCCAAGAACATTGCAATTCAGTTTAATGGGAGCAAGGGACCTGAGTATTATCAATACGCCCCCGCCGAACAGGCAGCCCATACAAACCGAATTACACGGATACAATGAAGATTTTATCCGCGACGCCATTTATTATGAAACGGAACGCGGCGGACAGGTATTTTTTATTTTTAATCGCGTGCTGGGGTTGACAGAGATGACGGGCATTATCCAGGGGCTGTGTCCCGATCTAAGTATCGGCTATGCCCACGGACAAATGGAAGGTCATGAATTGGAAAAACACATTTTTGATTTCATCAACAAAAAATATGATGTCCTCGTTTGCACCAATATTGTTGAAAGCGGCGTGGACATTCCCAATGTAAATACCATTATTGTAAACAATGCGCATCAGTTCGGATTGAGCGATCTCCATCAGTTGCGCGGGCGTGTTGGAAGAAGCAACCGCAAAGCGTTTTGTTATTTGCTTGCCCCTTCGCTGGCCACATTGCCTTCCGATTCGCGCAAACGGTTGCAAACTCTGGAGCAGCACAGTGACCTGGGAAGCGGATTTCAGATCGCGATGCGTGATCTGGATATTCGCGGTTCGGGAAATCTGCTGGGTGGGGAGCAAAGCGGATTCATGGCTGAGATCGGTTTTGAAATGTATCAGAAAATTTTAGACGAAGCAATCAGGGAATTAAAAAGGAATGAATTCCGGGAGATGTTTGAAGAAGAAACGGCAAAACAGGATGATTATGTTCAGGATTGTACCATCGACACTGACCTGGAAATATTGATACCGGATAATTATGTTGAAAGCATCACCGAAAGATTGTCCTTGTACACCCGACTGGACAACTGTGATCATGAAGATGAGCTCGTGCAATTCTTTGGCGAATTGACCGACCGGTTCGGACCAGTTCCAGACCAGGTAAAAGACCTCTTCGATACGGTTCGTATTCGCAAGTTGTCAGTTCTTTTGGGTTTTGAAAAAATCATTGTAAAAAACAATACCGTAAAATGTTATTTCATCAATAAACCGGATTCTCCCTATTTCGAATCCGGTGTTTTCAGAAACATCATGGAATTTATTCAACAAAAGACCAATAAGGTAAAATTGCGCCAGGCGGGAAAACTATTCCTCCTGACGATCGAGAGCATTGAAACCATGCAGCAATTACTGGAGTTTCTTCAACGGATGGACAGATTTACCAAAGAAAAAATGTTGGCCAAGCAACCTGTCAGTTGAGGTTCGGCTCGACCAGGGACTTT
>DATGFZ010000038.1:0-11562 GCA_035308805.1 Puia sp.
AACAAATGCCAAGCACCGGCACATGTTTATTCAATTCGCGGATGTTTGCTTCAGGAGCGTTTGGGTCATTCACTGAAAAGGGCGAGCCGGAAAGAATAATACCTTTCAGCGAATCATCGAATTCAATTTGTTTATGATAAGGAATAATTTCGCAGTACACATTGGCTTCGCGAACGGCACGAGCGATCAGTTGGGTATATTGCGAGCCGAAGTCAAGTACAAGAATTTTTTCCGCCATATGTCATGCAAAGATAAGAAACTGTTTTCAGTTGACGATTGACGCTTGGCAATACACTTTGGCAGGTGTGTTATCTCTAATGATGCCGATCGTCATTTGCACGCTTGGACAATTGCTTGGCTTTTTCATAAATTCAACCAGGTGGATGTTTGATTTTATTAACCATGGCACTTTTACATAATGGCTTATTTTTCAATTCCGTCATACTAAGCTGAGTTTGTCAGACCTCCAGTTATATCATTATCATATGAAATAATACAGGCAAGGTGGACGGATAACCTTTTGGTATGACAATGGATAAAACACGCTCGACCTTTTGATTCGTTGGAAGAAAATAAGATGGACCGATTTCATGTCAGCGATCCTTACCTGCGCAACACTGAAAAATACCTGAAACAAGGATCCGCCAGGCACTTCATCCGGTGTTTAAACCATTAATAAAACTTATTTATCCAGGAAGGCAATCACTTTTTTCATCAACGCTATTCGTTTGTTGGTAAAGGGATGATCTGTAGCCCAAACTTCATAATTAAAATAGGATTTATTGGTGCTTTTGATTGTGTCGGCAAGCTGTTTGTTGCCCTCGTGCTCATCCAGCATGATGACTTGTTTGTTCGCTAAGGCGGGCGCATCATTTTTTAGGTCATAATAGGGACGATCATCCAATACAGGCATAAAAATATCTTTTATGGACCTGTTGAGCACGAAATATTCACCTTCTGTCTTTGCTTTTCTCATCATTTCCTCTTGGGTCTTTATATCTTTCAGGTCATTGCCAATGTTCCAGGTCGATAAGGCAAAACCCTTTTTGACTCCTGGCAGTTGGGATAGCGCTTTGAGGCAGATCCAGCCACCCATACTGTGACCAAACAAAACAATATTCGACGTATCAATGCGCAAAGAATCAGCATGTGTTTTGCAAAACGAAACAACATTTTTTACGTCCTCAACACAGTTGGTAAAACTAAATTGCCCCTGACTTCCCCATGAACCGCGATAATTAAAATAAATAACATTCCAACCATGCGATCTCACAACCTGGGCTATATCAAGATTGCGTTCATTGCCAGGATATCCGTGAAGCAGGATCAAGGTTGGATGTTTTTGTGTTCCGTTGGGTTTGTAAATTAAGCCGGGGACAAGCGAGCCACCGGATGGAATAAAAAGTTCACCCATCCCAGCCGGAGAAGTTTTATCCCAGATTATGTCCTTTAGCACAATGGAATCCATTAATTGCGCAAAACTGGTGTTGGCAGTAAAAATGGCTATAACCAATAAAAATTTCGACATTTTTTTATGCATGTTGTTTTGGTAATGAAGAATCCAAATATACAAAAACAAGCATGAGATATAAACTTTTGCAAAATTGCAGCGTTTGTGAATTTTGGGTGTCCTATCTGCGCCCATTGGCCTTGAAAATCTCGCAGGGTCAGGAGAATCCGGTTGGCAAGCTACTGTTCGACAGTTGCCAAGCCAATGAAGGGATGGCGACGGAGCGATGTTGATGAGCAGACCATCGGCAGATGATAAGAATATTGATCCTTGAGAATTAATCATTGCGGGTATTGTAACCTCTTTAATCAAATTGTCGTCAGAGGCCAGAATGGTTTTTTTGATCGGAATAAAAATCCAATTTTTGCATGCTAAAACCAAATACCATGAGAAAGTATTTATTTATAATTGCTGCATTGCCATTTTTGATTGGCTCTTGTCGTTACCTGAGGGGAAAACGGGTGCGCGGGAACGGCAATATTAAAACTGAAGAGCATTCGGTTTCTTCATTTAAAAATTTGGAAGTGTCTTCTACCCTCAATGTGTACATTTCCCAGGGGGAAGTCAGGCCGATAAGAATTGAAGGTGATGAAAATCTATTGCCTTATATTGAAGTGGAGCAGGATGGTGACGAAGTTATCATCAAGAGCAGAGACGGGTATAATCTAGAAGGCAGCAGCGAGTTAAAAGTTTATGTGACCGCACCTTCTTTTCATAAAATAAGTCTGTCGGGCGCGGGAGATATTATTGCTGACAGTAAGATCACAAACCCGGACAACATGGAAATTAATCTAAGCGGCGCCGGTGATATTAAAATGGAGGTAGATGCACCGAAATTAACTGCTGATATTTCAGGCGTTGGTTCCATTTATTTAAAAGGACAAACCAAGGATGTTGATATGAACATTAGCGGGGCCGGGAGTGCTCATTGTTATGACCTGTTATCTGAAAATACCAAGATCGAAATTTCGGGCGTTGGCAGCGCGGACGTTTATGCCAGTGTGAAACTTGACGCGCATGTTAGCGGCGCAGGCAGTGTGAATTACAAAGGCAATGCAACCGATGTGACGCAACAGGTGAGCGGCGTGGGGAGTGTGAATAAAGAATAATTTCCAATGAACGCTGATCGATAAATAATGAACAATGATTATGTCGCCAAATTGTTCAGTGTTCATTTTCATTCTTCATTTATAAATCGACGTATCTCACTTTGATCCAGATATCCCGGTTTCTTCCTTTGTCGTCGGTGCAGGAAATTTTAACAGGACCTTCGTCGGGGATAAAAAATTGTTTTGATCTTGCTTCGCCTGATCTGTAGAATTTATTATTGATGTACCAGTATACTTTGCTCACGTCGTTGCCTGTGTTGCATGTTAGCTGCAGAGGTTCCGGATCTTTCTTATTTATAAGATATTCATTGCCGTTAGATGGTGATACAACGACGGGACCTCCTTCTTTAAATATTTTTTCGCAGTTTGGATTGTGCGGTGGAATTTTTTCATAAGCTATTTTATTGTCTTCAAAAAACTCCTCCATTTCTGGCGGAATAATTTTTATGAGTTTTTTCTTATAGTCGCTTTGGGGCATGCACATTTTACAATAAGAAATTTTTTCATCGGCAGAGACAATTATTTCCTGCATGTTATTGCATCTTTCAGCGGGAGATATCATCGGGATGAAATAATCTGTAACGAGATCGGTGCAATGGTCACCCGGAATCATTCCAGTTTCTGAACAAACTATCCTTGTATCACAATCTTTTGGTTGCTGGAACCATTGTTCATCAGCGTCATAGTCAATGGTATTAAAAATTTTGAAAAGCAACGGTGTGGCTGTATTTGCACCGCTTAATTCAGGTATACCCAGAGAAGAAAAATTGCCAACCCAAACACCAACTGTATAATGCTTATTGTACCCAATGCTCCATGCGTCGCGTTTTCCGTAAGAGGTTCCGGTTTTCCACGCAATTTTTGGAAGATGAACGGTGCTCTCCCAATTCAAGGGAAAATCCGGGCGATTAACTTTTGACAACGTTTCATTGATCATAAACGTTGCAGCTGTGCTTAATATTTTCATTTTTTTGTGAGCAGAATCTTTTTCTGTGTAGGAAGGATTGATATACATTCCGTCGTTAGCAAAAACGGAATACAAGCCGGTGAGTTCTTCCAAAGTGGCACCGCAACCGCCGAGTATCATGGACAACCCTAGTTTCTTCTGATCTTTTTTTATTTGTTGGAAATCACAGAGCGCCAATCTGCGGATAAGATTATCTTTTCCTAAGTTCCTCAGGCTTTTTACAGCCGGAATATTCAAAGAATGTTCCAGTGCGTATTCCATCGTTACATAGCCATTATATTTTTTATCATAATTTTCAGGTGCATACCCGTCGTAATCAATGGCTACATCGTTAATGATCATTTTTGGAGTTAATAAGCCCTGATCGATACAAAGCCCATACAATAAAGGCTTCAGGGTGCTTCCCGGTTCGCGCAAAGCAGCAGCCCCATTGACTTGTCCTGCGTCGGTCGTGTCTTTGAAATTTGCTGAGCCGATATATGCAATTACATGGTGTGAATGATTATCAATTATCATTACCGCAGCATTACGGATATTTTTGAGTGCAAGATTTTTTGAATAGTCCGTAACAAGTTTTTCGATTTTCAGTTGTGTGTTTAATTCAATATTTGTTTTGATGATATCGCCTCCCTGTTTCTTTAATTTGTAAGCGAGATGCGGGATTAATGAGGGAATGGTACCTCTCATTGCGGTTAGCGGCTCATTTAATGCGTCCCGGATTTCTTTTTCACTAAAAACTTTATCAGCGGCAAATTTTCTTAACCATTTATTTCTTTCTAATATTATTTCGGCATTATTCTTTCCGATAACCAGTGTTGATGGGCGATTAGGGATGATGGATAATGCAGTTATTTCTGCTAACGATAAATGATACGGATTTTTTGAAAAATATAAAATAGAAGCAGATTTCACCCCTTCTATATTGCTGCCGTAGGGAATGAGATTTAAATACATCTGAAGAATTTCATCTTTGCTGTATTTGCATTCCAGTTGCAAAGCACGAAACATTTCGATAAACTTATTGATGTAAGTTCTTCGTTTTGGTTCAAGCCCTCGTGCTACCTGCATCGTGATTGTTGATGCACCTGATGTACGTTTTAGCCTGAAAATATTTTTGAAAAAAGATTTGGCTAATGCAATGGGATTGACACCGAAGTGGTGATAAAAATATTTGTCTTCTTTTTCAATAATTGCTTTTCTGAGTAACGGAGAAATTTCGTTCAACTCTGTTTTCATCCGCCATTGCTGATCGTTGGTAAGAAAAGCGTGAATCACTTCTCCTTTATTATCGGTTATAATGATTGAGTATTCAATTTTATCAGGTAAAGGAAAGATCCAATTCAATAAGAAGAATAAAACAACTAAGCTGGTAATTATAACCAAAACTCTTTTTAGAAAGAGTTTAATATGATGTTTAGATAATGGCATTTCTGTATGATAAAATTAATACTCTTGAAACCCTTTATAGGCGAGGCTTTTCATCAATTAACAAATTCTTATCTTGATTTATTGGAAAAAATATTTTCTGTTTATGTAATTTTCGATTGTCAATTTTTCCAACAATTATGGATTCTTCTGGTCATCCTCCGTAGCTTCTCACTGCTAATTTCCGGTTTTATTATTTTGCTGCAAGAGAGCAGTGTCGTTTTTATTTGTCTTTTCGTATTTTAACATCACAAAACAACATCAATCACTCTTCAACCTGGACCTTATATGCGTATCAATCTTTGTTTGTCCATCCCGATCATTGTCGGGATTATTTTTTTGTCTTCATGCAATCGAAACACAGTTAGTTTGGAGTACACCAATGCAAAAGATGAAGTTGCACAATTGGGAAATTTTAGATTTCGTTTTTCAAAGCCGCTGATAAATGATTCCCTGCTCAACCAATGGGATTCTACGGAATATATTTCTTTTGATCCGAAGATTCCCGGCCGGTTTCGATGGGAACATAATGACGAATTGGTTTTTTCCCCTTCCGAACCGTTGAGACCCGCTGCTGCTTTCAAAGCAACACTGAACAAAAGCATTCTTCAATATTCGTTGTATGGGCGGATCAGCAACCCCGATAATATTTCTTTTCATACGCCCGATCTTAAGCTTGAAAACGCCAATGCAAGTTGGGTCGTTCAAGATGAAGGCAGCAACAACGCAGCACCGCAATTAAATTTATCTTTTAATTATCCGGTCAACCCGAATGCTTTGAAAGAAAAATTACAGATACTCATTAACGGCGAGCCTGCCAATTATACCATGCAATCTTTGTCTGCTGATAATAACATTTCTATTCGTGTTTCGAATATGAAAATGCAGGATGAAGACTATGACACCAAAATCAACATTGATAAAGGGTTAATTCCTGAAGGTGGTGTGAATGGTACACAGACCAAAACGGAAACAAGTGCAATTATTCCATCGCCCTTTGTTTTGCGTATTAACGATGTGTCGACGGAACATGATGGGGTTACGGGAACAATTAAAATTGCAACAAGTCAGCAGGTGCTTGCAACAGATATTTCTTCCTATATAACAGTGGCGCCTAAATTAAAATTCACTGTTGAAACACAGGATAACGGATTTGTTATTCACAGTGATCATTTTGATGTGGAAAAGAGTTACACGCTTACCATTGCAAAAGGTTTGCGTGGAAGAATTGGAGGCGTTTTGAAAGAATCATACGATGGGAATATAGCTTTCGGACAATTAGAACCTTCCATCAGCTTCGCAAATAAAAAGGGAGTTTATCTATCTCAAAAAGGAGAAAAAAATATTGAGGTGAAGATCACTAATGTGCAAAAAGTAAAGGTTATCGTTTCAAAAATATATGAAAACAATTTACTTATTGCTCAACGTTATGGGTATGAGCCGCACGAGATTTCAACTGACAACCTGGAATACGAAGATGAAAACAATAACGATGCAACGGCAGGTGATGTCATTTATCAATCCGAAATTGATACCCGCTCATTACCAAAATATTGGAATAGCCGGATTTATCATTTTAAGATTGAAGATAAATTGCCGGATATAAAAGGTATTTATCATATTGCGATTCGCTCAACGAAGGATTACTGGGTTCGTGATAGTCGGTTCATTTCTCTTTCTGATATTGGACTGATCGCAAAACAAGGTAAAGAAAAAATTATTGTGTTTGCCAATTCAATACAAAACGCAAAGGCAATTGATGGAGTTAATGTCATTGCCTATGGAGCAAACAACCAGATTTTGGGAATGGGTTCAACCAATGCCGATGGAGTTGCGGAAATTGCCTATGCGAGAAAAGAGTTTGCTGGTTTTAGTCCGGCGATGATCATAGCAAAAACAGCAAGCGATTTTAATTATCTTCCTTTCAATACGACCAAAGTAAATATATCAAGGTTTGAAGTGGGCGGTAAACATATTAACAGCACAGGACTGGACGCTTTTGTTTATGAAGAACGGGATATTTACCGTCCCGGCGAGAAAATAAATTTTTCGGTTGTAGTCCGCGATAAATTGTGGAAGTCTCCTGGCGAGATTCCAGTCAAACTAAAATTTCTTTTGCCGAATGGTAAAGAATTAAGATCGTTCAGAAAAAATCTCAATGAGCAGGGGTCGATGGAAGAAAATATTGATATCGCCACATCGGCAATTACCGGAAGTTATTCGCTGGAAGTGTACACATCGAATGATATTTTGCTGGCTACCCAACCATTCAAAATTGAAGAATTTGTGCCGGACAGAATTAAAGTAACTGCAAAATTAAACAAACCTTTTCTTGAGCCGACCGATAAATCACTGCTGATGATCAATGCAGTTAATTTTTTTGGGCCTCCTGCCGTGGACAGAAATTACGAGTGCGAAATCCAGATCAAACAGAAGGCATTTTATTCAAAAAAATATAATAATTATGATTTTAGTCTTGCCAATCAAAATTCTTTCTATGACAAAATAAATCGTGAAGGAAAAACAAATAAAAATGGTGACGCAACCGAAGAATTTGAAGTGAAAGATATTTACAGGAATATCGGCGTTTTGCAGGCTAATTTTTATACAACCGTTTTTGACGAAACAGGCAGACCGGTCAGCAAAAATATATCTGCAGACATTTTCACTCAAAAAACTTTTTTTGGAATAGCGGATGATGGTTATTGGTATTATCCTTTAAATCAGAATGTGTATTTTGGTTTGATCGCATTGGATAGAGACGAAAAGTTGCTGAATGGCCAATCAGCAAAAGTGGAAGTGATAAAACATGAATACAGAACAGTGCTGTCAAAAAGCGGGGATTATTTCCGTTACGAATCGCAAATGGAAGACAGGCTCATTGCGTCAAACAACATTATCGTAAACGGCGAAGCGACAAAATATTTTTTTGTCCCGCGTTCTCCCGGTGAATATGAATTGCGGGTATATGTTACCGGTAGTAACAGTTATGCAAGTAAAAGCTTTTACAGTTATGGCTCCTGGGGTGGCGAGAACGCTTCATTCGAAGTAAACAATGAAGGGCAGATCGATATTCAAGTTGATAAGTCTTCTTACTATTCCGGCGAAAATGTTAAAGCCTTATTTAAAGCGCCTTTTAACGGACGCATGCTGGTAACAATGGAAACAGACCAGGTCGTTTCTTACCAGTATGTAAATGTCGATAAGCGAAGCGCATCAGTTGAATTACCATTGACAAATGAGGATTTGCCAAATGTTTTCATCACGGCAACCTTGATAAAAGCTCACGACATTTCGGATATTCCCCTGACTGTCGCGCATGGTTTTAAAAATATAAAAGTTGAAGAAAAAAGAAGGAAGATTCCTGTTGAAATCATTGCGCTGCAAAAAGTCCGGTCCAAAACCCATCAGAAAGTGAAAGTAAAAGCCGAACCCAATAGCATGATAACGCTTGCAGCCGTGGACAATGGCGTTTTGCAGGTCTCTGATTTTGAATCGCCTGATCCTTATGGTTATTTTTACGCAAAGCGCGCATTGGAAGTTGATGCTTATGACATCTATCCATTATTATTTCCTGAAATAAAATCCATAGTAAGCAGTACCGGAGGCGACAAAGAGAGTGACATGAAAAAACGCGTGAATCCAATGCCGGCAAAGCGCTTCAGGATCATGTCCTATTGGAGCGGCATCAAGCGAGCCAATGCCGATGGTGAAGTGGAATTTGAATTTGATATCCCTCAATTTTCCGGCGAAATAAGATTGATGGCGGTTTCTTATAACAATGCAAATTTTGGTTCGAAAGAACAAAGAATGGTCGTAGCCGATCCGCTTGTGTTGAGTACGGCGTTACCGAGATTTTTAAGCCCAAAGGATACAGTAACTGTTCCGGTAACCGTTACCAACACGACTTCAAGACCAACGACGGCCAACGCATTATTGAAAGTGAGAGGAGCCTTGCAGATTATTGGCAGTGCCCAACAATCAGTTGATCTTTCTCCCAACAGTGAGAATCGATTAACCTTTCGTGTGGCAGCGAAGCCTGTGATCGGAGCAGGGAGACTCATTGTTGAAATCAATGGGATGAATGAAAAATTTGCAGATGAAACAGAAATTAGTGTTCGCCCAAGCGCCTCACTTCAACGAAATACAGGCAACGGATCAATAAATGGCGGAAATGTCCAATCAATAAATCTAAGCGCAGGCGATTTTATTGCTTCAAGTATAAGTTCCGAATTGGTTGTGAGTAAATCCCCTGTCATTGAACTCACCAAATACCTTGCTTATCTTGTCCAATATCCGTATGGGTGCACGGAGCAAACAGTATCTACGGCATTTCCACAACTATACTATGGCGACATGGCTGATATGCTGCACTTGAACGGATCTGAAAAAGCAACGGCCAACTTCAACATTCAGGAAGCAATCCGAAAAATAAAAATGCGCCAATTGTATAACGGGGGCGTCACATTATGGGATGGTGAGGATATTGAAAACTGGTGGGCCACCGTCTATGCTGCGCATTTTTTGATCGAGGCGCAGAAGGCTGGATTTGATGTTGATAAAAGTTTAATGGAGACGATATTGAGTTATATTAATGGCAGGCTAAAAAAGCGTGAGACCATAACGTACTACTATAACAGAAGTCAAAATAAAAAAATTGTTCCTAAAGAAGTGATCTACGGATTGTATGTACTTGCTCTTGCAAATAAGTCAAATATAAGCGCAATGAATTATTATAAATCAAACCCTCAATTGTTAAGTCTTGATTGCAAATATTTATTATCCGCTGCTTATGCATTATCAGGAGATAAAAATAGTTTCCGGGAGTTTTTGCCAACTCAATTTGCAGGCGAAGAATCTGTGGCGCAGACAGGCGGCAGTTTCTATTCGGATATTCGTGACGAATCACTTGCACTAAATGTATTAATAGACTCAGATCCCGATAACCCTCAAATCGGAATAATGTCAAAACATGTTTCTGCAAAACTAAAACAACGCTATTGGTACAGCACACAGGAACTGGCTTTTAGCTTCCTTGCATTGGGGAAAATCAATCGCGCCGCAGCAAAATCAAACATCACTGCAGAAATAAAAGCTAACGGAAAAATTATTGGAAGCACAAATGGACCCGATCTTCGGTTAACGAGCCTGCAATTAAAGGGAACGGACATAGATATTTCAACTCACGGGAACGGCAAGCTTTATTATTTTTGGGAAACAGAAGGCATCAGCGGAAGCGGTGCTTATAAGGAAGAAGACAATTACCTCAAAGTGCGCAAACATTTTTTTGACAGAAACGGAAGGTTGATCTCAGGAAATACATTCAAACAGAACGATTTGATAATTGTGCAGATCACCCTGGAAAAATCTTATCGCAATGATGTTGACAATATCGTCATCACGGATATGTTGCCTGCTGGATTTGAAATTGAAAATCCCCGTACAAAAGAAATTCCGGGAATGGATTGGATTAAAAATGAGTCATCCCCAACAGCAACAGATGTGCGAGACGACCGCATCAATTTATTTGTAAATGCGTATGATGACAAACAAACATATTATTATGCTGTCCGGGCAGTGTCGCCTGGAATTTATACAATGGGACCGGTGAGTGCAGACGCCATGTATAACGGGGAATACCATTCTTATAACGGAGGAGGGACAATAAAAGTCACTCAATGAATTTAATAATGGCAGGAAATTAAGTTCATTTCCTGCCATTATTGCTTTGAATTCAATAGCTTCTCCACCGACCGCGAACCCAAATCCATCCGCCCCGCGAATTGATCCAATGACCTTCAAACCATCTCTGCCCAACACGGCGGGTTTCATAATGGCCTTCATGCCAAGTATATTTTCCATTGGTCCATATCCAATCGCCGCTAACCCAAACATGATCCGGTGAGGGCGGCGCTGGTCTCAAATAAACTACTTCCGCAGGGCGTTCTCTGACTACATAAGAAGGTCCGCACGATGCAAACAAAAAAATAAATACAAAAAAGGAAACACCATAAACAATTTTTTTCATAAAAGATTTGTTGATGTGGTTGGCCAAAAACTTGTTGTGATTTTAGCAGCTATATTAATAAATATCCGACGCGAACTCTTAATAATTCATCTAAGTTAACTAACTTATAACAACCGGTAAACAGGGTAACGCAAATGCGCCGGTTCGTAATACGGCGAGTTCTTGTACACAAAATTGAGTTGTGCTGAAGAATTTTTTGCAAATCCTGAATCTGCTTTTTTCCTTTCTTCTAATTTATTTTTTAATTCCGGGTTTGATTTTAAATACTCCGCCGCAACATCTTCCCACCGGTAATCGCTATAACCTTCTTTTTCCTGCAAAACGGCGTCAAAGAAATTCCATGAAAAATACGAATCATCCCCTGTTGGCTCAAGCATTTCTACCAAAAATCTTTTTGCGGGTTGGCTGGTTGAAATAATGAAATCTCCTTTTAAAAAATGCTCGGATTGATTGGAGGCTGAAATTTTTACCTCGCTGTTCTTATGATGTTTTTCATAGGGGCGGGGAGAAGATTTGTATTCAT
>DATGFZ010000039.1:0-5559 GCA_035308805.1 Puia sp.
GGGGAAATCATTTGCAAATACGATGCCCTCTACCTGCTGGATGCGTGCCAGTCGGTGGGACAGATGGAAATCGATGCGGTGGCATCACACGCGGATTTTATCAGCGGCACCTTCCGGAAATTTCTTCGTGGCCCGAGAGGAGCAGGTCTCTTATATGTTTCAGACAAGGCGCTTCGGGCGGGGCTCGAGCCGTTGTACATTGATCTGCGCGGAGCCCAATGGATCGCAGCAGGTGAATACCGTCCCCTGGCTGACGCGAAACGATTCGAGGATTGGGAAACGGCTTATGCCCTGATGGCAGGCAGCAGCAAAGCGCTCAACTATGCCCTGTCACTGGGCATTGACAATATCGAGGCGAGGAACAATGAACTTGTTTTGTATTTACGCAACCAGCTCTCCGCCGCACCCTTCATAAAACTGCAGGACAAAGGCAGAAAAAAATGCAGTATTGTGACCTTCAGCATGGAAGGCCAGGATGCAGAATCCGCGATAGCATATTTTAGAGACCAGGGCATCAATATTTATTTCATCTCAAAATCCTCGGCGCTTATAGATTTCTTAGAAAAAGGAATTGACTGGGTATTTCGGGTCTCACCCCATTATTACAATACGACCACCGAAATAGACCGGTTCATGGAAGCGTTAAAAAAATTAGCGGAAACAAAACCATTAAAAACGGCGTGATCGGCAGGAAAGCCTTTATTCACCCCGGGGCTTCGGTATCTTCCTAACGGTGACAGGTAACCCATGATCATTCCGGTCCATGAACACCCGCTTTGTGGCACCGGTACTTCCAAATAAATGCCTGATGCAAAGAAACTGCCGATGATGGATAACCGTAATGCGCTTACAGGGTCCATGATCGTAATAAAAGGGGATTTGCCGGCGGCTTAAATCCGTGGTCGCCTTAGTGTACAAGCGTTTGGAAAAATGGTTAACGGCAGCCTGACGCACATGCAAGAAATAATCAGGGCGGTATTGCTAGCGGTGATGGGTAGACGAAAATCAGGATTACCGGTTAACGGGGTTGATCAAGGGTCATGCCGGGTAAATTCACGAAAAATCTTTCATCGCGATGCGTTCGGGCGTAATTGTTGTGTGGAATGGTGGTAATATTGCATAACGAGTTAAAAGAAGATCAGTGTTTAAAAAAGTCCTGTTTTTTATTTTGTTCATTGGTGGTTCCGCCATTGCTTACAGTCAGGCCGGACACCCCCTTGATTCCCTCAAACCGGCTCCCCCGGTTGAAGACCTTACCCGCCAGTATGATTTTGGGGACCTGGAAGACGCTATCCTGAAACCCCACAAAAAACCGGATTCCCTGCGCAACAAATCGGGGATAACCGTGGTACCCAACATTGCGGCCAACCCGACCATCGGATTGCAGGGCGGCATAAAGGCTGTTGCCGGGAAAAAACTGGGCATCGACCCGAAAACGCTCTTTTCAGTGGCAGCCACCTCGGCTTCCATCACCACCAAGGGCATTATTTATTTTTACCTGAACCATAATATATTCACCTCCGGCAATAAACTAAACCTGCAGGGTAACCTGGTCGTGTCCAAAAGCCTGGCGCCGGACTACGGGATGGGCATCGGCAAGCCGTACTCCGGGAAAGGACTTGACTCCGTGCTGGCAGACCCCACGCATACCGTCTACCCCATCCATTCGATTTATTTTAACTTCCGGGAAAAAGTGTACAAGAAGGTAGCGCCGAATCTTTTTATCGGTGCAGGCATGTCCTTTGAGATCAGGCGCAACATCACCAATAACGATTCTTCGGGAACGACCACGCCATCGGGTGTGTACAATAATGAGCATGGATTTCCCCAGGGACGCTATTCGGCTGACGGTTTCCTGCTCAATCTGGAATACATAACCCGCGATAATCCCAACCGCCCATACAAAGGCATTTATTTTGACGCCGGTCTGCGCGCGAACCAAACCTGGATAGGCAGCACAAAAAATTCCCTGCAGTTCACCACCGATTTCAGAAAATATTTCAGCCTCTCGAGTTCCAATCCCCAGGCCGTCCTTGCTTTCTGGAACTGGGGTTCCTACCTGGTTAGCGGAACCATTCCTTACCTGGAACTGCCCGGTACTGCCCGCGATGGAACTTTTCGCAGCGGCAGGGGCTATACGACCCAATATTTCAAAGGAACCGAGTTCAACGATACCGAAATGGAATTGCGCTTTCCCATCCTTGCGAATAGTTTTCTGAGCGGAGTGGTCTTTGGAAACCTGCAATCGGGTAACGACGAACACGGCACCCCCCTTTTCCAGGTATTTCAGCCCGGTTATGGTGCGGGTCTTCGGATCCTTTTTAACAAGGCCACGCGCACCAATCTCTGCCTGGATTATGCCTATGGCAGATTTGCCAACAAAGGTTTTTTTCTGAACTTAAACGAGGCGTTTTAAAAAAATAAGCCCGGCAAATTATTTTAGCATACATCATGCTCCTGCCTGCATCCTTCAGCAACCATGCTGTGGTAAAAAAAATAAAATTAACGGTTAAGCATTGACGTTAGCACTCATGCCAGTATAAAAAATATTTCCGGAAATAAGGCCGCCCGAAAAAAAATGCCGGCTTCCGGGCTTTGAATTCGTGGGGCAGGGGAAACCCGGCTGGTCCCGTTTTTTGTCCGGTATCGGCATGCGCGTCACCTGAAATACCCGGAATAAATAAAAGAAGATTCAATCAGGCCCGTTCATTTATTCGATGAATGCAAAAATGTTATGATCGGGGTCAGCAATATAAAATTCCCTGCCATAAGGCATGGTCCGCAATGGCTGGATGATGGGTACCATTTTGTTTTCGCAATCTTTATAGAGGTGCTCAATGTTTTCAACCGAAAAAATGATTTCAGGATTTTGGTTTTCTCTGGTGGCTTTCATTTCATCCGCGGTGCAGGGATCTGCCTTGAGGTGGATTGAATACCCGTCTTTTACAAGACCCGCATAAAAATCTTCATACAGGAAACCTGTTTCAAAACCAAGTTTTGTGGTGTAGAATTCAATGGCGCGCCCCAGGTCAGCCACCAGAATCAGCGGACTCATTTCTTTTATAGCGGTGTGTGTATTGCTATCCATAGTGAACATGTTATTGATTGATCAAATCGATCAGGCTTCATCATCTCTTAAGAAGGATTCTATTTCAGCGAAGTTCTTTTTTTGTTCTGCAGTAGTCGCTTCTTCCACCAGGAAGTAATGAGCCCATTCTTCTGGCGTAGCCTGGTGAATGGAATCTCTTGCGTCCCGCCGGGCGCCTGCACGGCTCAGGATTGCCACTGCTTCCAATGACCCGGAAGACACTGCCTGGTGCATGGGACTTGCATGCCCGTGAAACCCGCCGAAATCATCGGGATTTACTTTCCCGTTCGGATCAGCACCAGCCTCCAGCAATGAAGAAATAAGACCTGCGCTGCCAAAAAAAGAAGCGACGACCAATGCCACATACCTGTCCGCGGCCGTTGACTCTTTGATAAGCTTTTTGACGTCATCGTTCCGCCTGAGACCAACAGCAGCAGCAAGATTATAATCAGCTCCCTTATCCAGCAAAAATATTGCGGCTTCGAAATTATGCTGTCCAATGGCCCCCAGCACAGATCCCCTTGGGTTTGCCCCTTCTTTGATCAATAGCTCCATCAATGGAATTTGCGCCTGGCATTCCCTGGGAATTCGACCGGTACTAACCAGACCCAATGCATAACCCAGGATGAATGGATAGCGATCACTGCCGGCTTTTTTCATCGCATCAATAATCACCCCGGCTTCTTCGACAATATTTGGGGGTAGTTTTTCATGTCGGATCGGGTTATCTGCCACAAACCAAAGCAGGTATGGATCCTTAAAATATCCTTTATCCCCAGGAGTATCCAGGCGGCCTGTTGCCAATAACGGATGGCTTTCCAGGAGTTGTTTGAGTACAGCCATGTTTCCGCTGTCCAGGGCCTGAACCGCCTGCAGAAATAACGCTTCCGGGATCTCTGAATTTTTCATGTTTATCAATCTGAAGGGATACTGAGGTCCATGATTTTTTTTTAAACTGCGACATCGCCCGTGGTATCATTCCGGATGCACGGAAAGCGTTTAACCACAATACAGATGACCTGGCAGCTTACCCGTTGGTCCCAAAGCAGGCGGATAAAAAACATTTAACGGGTTGAATAATCCTGCAAAAAAAATATTTCCGTTAAGCATTTTTTCGTTTACTTCGGTTATCCATCACCGTTAATCGCACCAGGGACGGGCCTATTTCAGTGCCCGGATGGTCTTGCCATATTCGAAATCGCCTGCGATCGTTCTGGCCGCTTTATTGTAAGCCTCCTTTTCGGTCTCCGAACCCGGCATCTTTTCGGCAATAAAACGTAAGGTCTCTCCTTTTTCATAATCCCCGTTGATCTTTGCGGTTGCCCTGATCAGGCTGATCCAGTCTGCCTCTGATTTGATGGTTGATCCGGCCATCTTTTTCAACACGCCGGCTTTTTCGTAGTCACCGCTGATCGTCCCCACGGCGTCCAGTGTCTCGCCAAAAGCGGCCTCGGGTATCGTGACCCCTGTAGCAAAGACTTTTTTTAAGACCTGGCCTTTTTCGTAATCACCCGCTATCGCCGCAGCAGCATGGATCACTTCGGCAAAGCGGGATTCAGAAATGGTATTGGCATCGATGACCCCGGAGAGTACACCTCCTTTTTCGTAATCGGAGCTGATCGTGGTGGTGATCTCGATCACTGCGGTGAATTCCTGATCCGTCAACTGCTGGTGCAGGATGGTTTTTACGGCCATTGCTTTTTCATAATCGGAATGAATGCTTTTTACGGCGCCCAGGAAAGCCCTGGCGGTGCCTTCATTGCCCAGGTATTTGGAAGAAAATGCCTGGAGCAGACGGCCTTTTTCATAGTCTGAACTGATGAGGGTCTGGGCATCTTCCGCAATTTCGGTCATGTCCGCGGGAGAAAGATTGTTCGTAGCAAGCAGGAATTGAAGGTACTGCCCCCTCACATAGTCGGTTTTCATATTCCTGACCTCCTCCATGACTGCCTTCGTGCCGCCACCCTGGTAGATACGGGCAACGCGTTCCTTTGCACCGATACCATATTCGATCATCAGCCGGATCGCGCTGGCCACGACATCTTTCTCGTTGTCATTCAGCACAGTTTTTTTGTCGCCGCCATTGATCTCGTACGCAATCTTGCCGGCCGCATCGAGAGTGACGATGAGGATCGTCCCGTTTTTCTGATAACGAAGAAAACCGTCGCTGGGGAATGATTTGAAATTTTTCTCATCATCCGTAAAAGAGATATCCCCCGTATAAGACAGCTTGAAGTTCAGGTTGTCGTCGGTAATCGAAACAGAGGAATGTCCGTTGTTGCTGGATAATGAATAAGAGATACGGTTTTCCTGTGCAATGGCTGCCGTGACCAGGCAGAGACTGAGGGCGGCAGCCAGTATTGATTTTCTGTTCATGTTTACAAGTTGAATGGTGATGGTGAAACTTTCCGCCAATAGGATGCCATAAATTTATCATCATAATTGTCAGGGAGAAGTGTATTTGGATCCAA
>DATGFZ010000040.1:0-2663 GCA_035308805.1 Puia sp.
AGCATCGATGAAAAAAAACTCGAGGATTTTATCCGGTTTAAACATGCCAATATTGCCGAAGACAAAGACGGGCACCTCGTTTATCTTGCTCAAAGCGAATGGTATTTAAATACGGAAAGAAACAATAACCCCGGAATTGAATTTCATTTTACTTCGGAAATTCATAAATGATTTCCATGATATTCGAAACAGCGCGTTTATGGGTGCGGCGATATGATATTGACGATGCGGAGGATTTCTATCGCCTGAACAGCGATGCAGCTGTAATGAAATATATACGCACTCCCAAAACAAGACAGCAGGCTTTTCAGTTTTTGCAGGAGAATGTTGACTATTATAAAGACTTTCCGTCATACGGCAGATGGGCATTGATGGAAAAATCAGACCAGCAATTCATCGGCTCATTTATGCTTCGTCCTTCAGCAGTTGTCCAGGATAAAATGGAACTGGGCTACGCCATGTTTACACAATTCTGGGGAAAAGGGTATGCAACCGAGGCGGTAAATGGCGGACTCGGCTATGCGTTCAGGGATCTGCGACTCCCCGATGTCATTGCAATTACACAAACTGAAAATATTTCGTCTCAAAAAGTGTTGTTGAAATGCGGGTTTACCCGATCAGAGAATATCAATGATCATGGAAGGACAGTCAGCTTTTTTTCTATTCAAAATATTTTTCATGGTTGAAACAAACCGGCTTACCATTGTTCCGTTAAACGGCGAACAGCTGGCGCTATATCTTCAGGGCAATGACAAATTTGAAAGAGCATTCCGGCTGGTCTCTACCGGAAGAAAGGTCTCAGAGGAAATCAAAGAAAGGGTGTTGAGGACTGTGTTGCCTGCCGTAAGAAATTCTTCTGAAAGGAATTATTTATTTTATACTTTCTGGATCGTCATTGAAAAAGCAAAAAAAATGATTGTGGCGGAACTTGGTTTTAAAGGCGAGCCAGGTAAAAATGGTGAAATTGAAATTGGATACGGGACAATGTACGACCAGCGCGATCACGGCTACATGACAGAAGCAGTAGGAGGCATGATTTCCTGGGCAAAGAAACAACTCCGGGTAAAATTCATACTGGCGGAAACGGATGAAAATAATTTTGCTTCGATCAGCGTGCTGCAAAAAAATAAATTTCAATTTGAGTATCAAAAAGAAAAAATGAAATGGTGGAGAATTTCGGTTGAATAATTACTTCAACGGAATGCCTGTATAGTTATGTGGAGTAATTCTTTTTAATTCCTTTTTGATTGTTGCAGAGACGTTGAGGTGATCAACAAAGCGGTGAATGGATTGTTTATTGATCGAAGAATTCCCGCGCGTTAATTCATTTAAAGCTTCATAGGGTTCAGGATAGTTTTCTCTACGCAGGATCGTCTGAATAGCCTCTGATACAACCGCCCAATTATTTTCCAGGTCATGATGGATTTTTTCTTCGTTCAAAACCAATTTATCCAATCCTTTTTCAATTGACTTAAATGCAAGAATGGTATGAGCGAAGGGAACGCCGATATTGCGCAGGACCGTTGAATCGGTTAAATCCCTTTGCAATCTTGATACCGGAAGTTTCGCTGAAAAATGTTCGAGCAACGCATTGGCAAGTCCAAGATTGCCTTCTGCATTTTCAAAATCAATGGGATTGACTTTATGCGGCATGGCAGAAGAACCAATCTCCCCTTTTATTGTTTTTTGTTTAAAATATTCCGTTGAAATGTACATCCACATGTCGCGGCAAAAGTCAGTCAGGATGTTATTGATCCTTTTCAATGCGTCAAAATGTGCAGCCAAATTATCGTAGTGTTCAATTTGCGTGGTGTATTGCTGCCGATGCAAGCCGAGCGTTCCTTCAACAAATTCATTGGCAATTTTTCTCCAGTCTTTTTTGGGATAAGCTACATGATGCGCATTAAAGTTTCCGGTGGCACCGCCAAATTTGGCTGAGAAAGGGATCTGAATCAATTGCTCAACCTGGTTTTCGATTCGCTCAACAAAAACCATCATTTCTTTCCCAAGGATCGTTGGTGAGGCAGGCTGTCCGTGCGTTTTAGCGAGCATAGCAATATCTTTCCATTGCTTTACCAATAATTTTAACTGCTTGTTCATATTTAGTAAAGCCGGCAAATATTCCATTTCAACAGCATGTTTCCACAATAACGGAATGGCCGTATTGTTGATATCCTGCGAGGTTAATCCAAAGTGGATCCATTCTTTTATATGCCCAGCATGAACTTCATCCAATTTATTTTTTAAAAAATATTCAACGGCTTTTACATCGTGATTGGTGATGCGCTCGGTTTGTTTTATGGTCACCGCATCTTCGACACTGAAATTTTCCGCGACAGATTGAAGGTGTTTTTTTGCTGCGGCCGGTAAGGTGAACATTTTCTTCTGGGATAAGAAAATAAAATATTCCACTTCAACTATCACCCTGTATTTCATCAGTGCATATTCCGAAAAATATTCATCAAGGTGGTGCAGTTGGTTACGATAGCGCCCATCAACAGGAGATATTGCAGTCAGTGAATTCAATTCCATGTTAAATAAACATTAAGCTTGCTTTTGATTTTCGAGTCTTACATTTGCAGCCAAATTTAACGCAAACGAATTGGAAAGAAAAATAAGGGTGGGCGCTGTCAGTTATCTCAATACCAAACCATTGCTGTATG
>DATGFZ010000041.1:0-5121 GCA_035308805.1 Puia sp.
GATGAATGAAGGGGAGCAGGAATTTGATACCCTGGCGGGGTTCATTCTTCACCAACTTGAACGCATTCCGCAAACAGGTGAAAGCCTGGAATGGAAGGATTTCCGGTTCGAAATCATTGATATGGATGCACAGCGCATTGATAAAGTGCTCGTGAATTTAATTAAACCTGAGGAGAAGGATGAAGATGGAGACGCGTAAACAACAGGTCATTGAAAAATGGAAAATCTTTGGACGCCCGGGAATCACCCTGATTCACCATTTAAAACTCGCCTTTGTGTTCGGATTTGTAACCTCCACACTCTGTCGGTTGCCCCCTACGGTTACATGCAATATGTTTATTTCGCTCTCAAAAGATTCATACAAAATATTACTATTGATGTCAATTTTTTTTACTGAAGGAATGTTATCGACCTGGAAATAACTCCACACAGATTCTGCCTTATTTTCACATCCGACAAATTGCAATGTCTGGGGTCTGCCATCGACTGCGATCAGAAAATGCTTCATGATGTATTGGCTGATCATTTTGTCATTTGCCTCTTTATACTTTGCATTGTTCAGGTCAACCTTTGAATTAAATGTTTTTTCCAGCACGGTTTCAAAGTCATTAATAAATATTTTACAACTAATCTCTAGTGTCTTATCTTTTGGGTTATGATTTATTTCCGTCACACTGACATAAAACGGATGATTTGTTGTAATATCGGTTTCCTTATTCTGCGAAAAGATGAAGATCAGCCCAGCAATTATCCACTTAACTAATGATGTAGCCATTTAACAAAAATATTTTTTCAACACAAAAGTCTGATTTATTTTGATACGCTAATTGCAATGGGAGACTTTAATCTTTATTTCAAGCTTGGTACGCAACACATACTCACGTGGGAAGCAATGGACCACATCCTGTTTGTTTGTGCATTATGTCTGCGTTATTTATTGAAAGACTGGAAAAAAGTAGTGGTCCTGGTCACTGCGTTTACGATCGGCCATTCAATTACACTTGGATTAAGCGCATTAGAACTTGTGCATTTCCCGGCAAAATGGATCGAGTTTCTTATTCCGCTGACCATTGTGGCCACAGCAACAAATAATTTATTTCAAAAAAAATTGCAGGTAAATCATCCGCCCAAGTTGCCGCTGATCTATTTTTTTGCACTATTTTTCGGATTGATTCATGGGCTTGCTTATGCAAACACCTTTCTGAGTTTGGAAGGAAAAGAAGGATTGGTTTTTCATCTTTTTTCGTTTAACCTGGGTATTGAAGCGGCACAATTATTAGTGGTAGCGATAGTACTGGCAATTTCTTTTATCTTCGTACAACTCCTTAATTTGCCGAGGCTCTTGTGGATGCGCATTGCGTCGGGTATAATTTTACTGGCATCAATAAAAATGGCTATTGAACGATTTCCATAGTAACCAATCAAAAAATAAAAAATGAGAAAATTTGCATTTATTTTTCTATGTTGCTTTGCATCAGCTGCATGGGCACAGGACATTCAAAACAATCCCAATTCAAATCATGGCAATAAGTTTGAGCAATTGGGAACCATTCTTCCAACACCAAATGAATATCGAACGGCGAGCGGCGCCCCGGGGCCAAAATACTGGCAGCAACGTTGCGATTACAACATTCAATGTAAGTTAGATGAAGACAAACAATGGCTCACCGGAAGCGAAACGATCACTTATTTCAATAACTCTCCTGATGTATTGACTTATTTGTGGCTTCAGCTGGATGAGAATGAACACAGTTCATCAAACAATGCCAATTACCAGGATGGAAGCAAGATGCCAAAAATACTGAGCGACCAGATGGAAGATGCGATGGAAAGACAAAATTCCAAAAATGATTATGGTGATAACATAACCAAGATGACGGATTCTACAGGCGTTTCGCTTCATTATACCATCAATAAGACCATGATGCGAGTTGAATTACCGAAGCCATTAAAACCCGGACAAAAATTCGTTTTTAAAGTTGATTGGAACTATCACATCAGCGACCGCATGAAGTTTGGCGGCCGCGGCGGCTATGAATATTTTCCTGAAGATGGCAATTACCTGTTCACGATGACACAATGGTATCCACGTTTATGCGTGTATAGCGATTTCCAGGGATGGCAAAATCACCAATTCACAAGTCGTGGTGAGTTTGCATTGACATTTGGAAATTTTAAAGTGCAAATGACTGTTCCTGCTGATCACATAATCGGTGCGACCGGCGAATGTCAAAATTATCAGCAGGTATTATCTGCTACAGAATATGCCCGCTGGAAACAGGCTCAAACAACCAAAGAACCCTTACAGATGGTTAATCTTGCCGAAGCAACGGCAAAAGAAAAAATAAAAAGCAAAGAAACAAAAACATGGATATTCAAAGCCGATAATGTACGCGATTTTGCATGGGGAAGCAGCCGAAAGTTTATTTGGGATGCAATGCCTGCAAATGTGGAAGGCAAAAAAGTGATGTGTATGAGTTATTATGGAAAAGAAGCGTATAATTTATACAGCAAATTTTCGACAAAAGCTGTAGCGCACACTATCAAAACTTATTCGCATTTCACTATACCTTATCCTTATCCCGTTGCGCAAAGCGTGGAGGCAGCTAACGGTATGGAGTATCCGATGATCTGTTTCAATTTTGGAAGAACTGAAAAGGATGGTACATACAGCGAAGCAACCAAATACGGAATGCTCGGAGTGGTGATACATGAAGTTGGCCATAACTTTTTTCCTATGATCGTTAACAGCGACGAGCGTCAGTGGACATGGATGGACGAAGGGCTGAACACTTTTGTTGAATACCTTACAGAAGAATTATACGATAACAAATTTCCTGTTCGCCGGGGACCTGCCTACACCATTACTGATTACATGAAATTACCAAAGGATCAATTGGAACCAATCATGACGAACTCAGAAGACATTGTTCAGTTCGGACCAAATGCTTATTCAAAACCTGCAACAGGTTTGAATATTCTCCGTGAAACAATTATGGGTCGGGATCTTTTCGATTATGCGTTTAAAGAATATGCCCGGCGCTGGGCATTTAAACATCCGACTCCGGCAGATCTTTTCAGAACAATGAATGACGCAAGTGGGGAAAACCTTGACTGGTTCTGGCGAGGATGGTTTTATGGAATTCAACCATGCGATATTGCCATTGACAGCGTGAAATGGTTTAAGCCGGATATGGTAAACGCTCCGCAAAAAATTGACAGCATTCGCATGCAAAGCATTGCAAAACCACAAGTAAATTCGTTTGAAGATGTTTCGAAGATCAGGAACAGGGAAGACAAGAATATTACTTTCCTGACTGACGCAGATACTTCATTGCGTGATTTTTACTGGAAATATGATCGAGGCATTGCACCTTACGATACATCTAAATTTGCAGTGAACGTTCAGCAGTTTGATGAACCACTTGATGAAGCAACAAAACAAAAATTCGCCAATAAGAATTTTTATGAGATACATTTCAGTAACAAAGGCGGTTTGGTGATGCCTATAATTATTGAGTGGACTTATAAAGACGGAACAAAAGAAATCGATCGCATCCCTGCACAAGTTTGGCGTAAGAGTGAGGACAAGCTGACGAAAGTTTTTATGAAAGATAAAGAAGTTGCATCCATCAAACTTGATCCGATGCGGGAAACAGCCGATATTGATGAAAGCAATAACTCATGGCCAAAAGTGGAAGCGCAAACCGCATTTCAGATTTACAAGGCTAAGCAAGCACAGCAGCGGGCAATTCCAAACGGAAATAATCCCATGCAAAAAGCTGCCGAAAAAGACAAGAAAGCTTTTTAATTGAATAGCATAATACTGAATGAAAAACCTTGAAGAACTTTCTTCAAGGTTTTTTTATGGTTCGGCTTTGATTTTTCCGATTTATTAGATACCCCGGATCGTACAATCAGCCTTTATCTTTTTTTCTGCGCAATCATTTCATGATTCTTTTAATAAACACTTCCATCCCTCACTTTTATTTGCTTTTTACCGGAATTCTTTTTTTGATAATCCAGGACCTCTTTGGGAATTATTTTACTTTTTGATGAGTCCGGAGTATTGTTGCTTGCCGTTGATTTTGAGATCTCTAATTTTCCTACGGTGTACGTTTCCGTTTTATAGGCAATACCCGTTGACGGATCATAATATTTCCATGTGCCGTTTTTAATTGCTACGCCTTCATTCTTTACAACAACCGTTTTGTAGTGATCAAGATTATCAACATCTTCGATTTGCAAGGTATCGTATGGTTTGTTTGGGTTTAAGGCGATCCAGCTTTCTTCACGCATTAATTCGCCCGACGGTGAAAAATATTTGCAAATACCATCTTTATTTCCCCATTTATAAAACTCTGCGCCAATCAAATCACCCATTAAGCTGTATTGGCGCCAAACCCCTTCTTTCCTGCCATCTTTAAATTCGCCTTCTTCTTCAAATCCAGGCTCACCGCGCAATTCGTCGTGATGTACCAGCCATTTTCCCTGCTTCATATCTTTCTTATCAACGCAATTCAACGTGTCACCTTTTGCACCAATCAGGTATGTTTTACACTGCGAGTAGGTATGTGGAGAGACAAAGATCAACATGACAAGAATATAGCGCATGTTAAAAAGTTTACGTTCACTAGTAAAACGAAAATCGTTCCAATTTATGATGAATATATTATTTTAACGAATCCGTTGATTAGCAGGCTGGAGAATGGGATAAGAATATGGGCATTGTAACTGAATGTCCTGTAAAAACAAAAATTTATTACAATCGAACAAACCCGCTATTATTGCGGATTAATTTCACTGAATGAAAAAATACTTTTTAATATTACTTCTGGGCACCTGGGGTTCAATTTCACATGCGCAAAAGATGACTATCGTGCAAATGAAATCCGAATTGGAAAAATCCCCCAATCCACCATTATACACAAAAGACATTCTGAAAAAGAAATTTAAACTCGACACGATCGTAGTTACCCGAACAAGTGTTTTTCACGGTTTAGCTGACAGTCTTGCTTACAACGGTAAAATGAAAAAAACTTACGGTCCTCATATCCGCGACGGTAAAAAATTTCTTGTTCTTATACTGGCTAAATCGCCGAATATTTTTTATCGCGTCAG
>DATGFZ010000042.1:0-7078 GCA_035308805.1 Puia sp.
TTTCTATGCCTTTTATGATGGGTCCGACAGTTCCGTATTTTGATCTTCCCGGCAGTCTTCCATTAATAGATATTACCGGTGAGTTTTCAGTTGGACCATATCCTTCATACAAAGGAATTTTAGCCGCATTGAAAATGCGCATTAATCTTTCCTGGCAAGCAGCGCCTCCCGTAACGATATAACGGATATTTCCACCCAATGCTTCCCGCCATTTATTAAATATCAGTTTGTTGGCCAGAGATAATTGCAGGTTGTAAAAAAATCCTCCGCTTATTCTGTTGTCGTATTTTCTTCCCAGCTCGACCGCCCAAAAAAATAACCTTTTCTTGATGCCGGTAAGTTCAGCACCTTTTGACATGATCCGTTCATACACTTTTTCCAACAACCGCGGAACAGTAGTAAACACATTCGGCTTTACCTCCTGCAAATTAACACCAATCGTTTCTAAACTTTCTGCATAATAAATACTGATGCCGCTGAACATATAAACATAACTGACTGTTTTTTCGAAAATATGATTAAGTGGCAGAAAACTCAACGCTTTTAATTCCGGCTGATCATCAAATGGAAAGCTCTCCTTAGCAAAAAATATGTTGGTGACAATATTATTATGACTTAACATCACTCCTTTGGGAACACCTGTTGTTCCCGATGTGTAAATGATTGTTGCGAGATGATCTTTGTTAATTTTTGCTTTTGAATCTTCTACCAGAGCAAATGATGAATCATCAGTGACAATTAATTTCTCCCAGTAATCGGCGCCGTCAATTTTGTTGAAAGTATAAATATTCTTTACTGACGGAATTTTAGAGCGGATATGTTGCACTTTATCCAGCAGGTCTTCGCTGCTGACAAAAACATATTTTATTTCTGCATCATTAAAAATAAATTCTATTTCAAGGGGATTTGTTGTTGGATAAATCGGAACCAATATTGCTCCGGATTGCTGAACCGCCATGTCGGTGATCAACCATTCGGGGCGATTGTTTGAAATGATAGCGATCTTATCTCGTTTTTCAGTAGTCATGTCATTGCCGGAAATGCCGAGTTGCAAAAGTCCGGCAGTTAAGCGATTTACTGTCTGCTGAATTTCTGTTGTTGAATATTTTCTCCATGCACCATTTTCTTTGGCGGCGAGCATGTCATCTTTCTGAAATTTTTCCAGTTGATAAGCGAGGCAATCAAACAATCGAGTTGGAGCCATAGTATTAAAATGAAAAATTAAAAATTAAAAAGGAGGAAATCAAATTAAAGTGTAAGAATTTATATTTCTGAACGACCTTTGGATATCATGAAGATTTTTTTTTACCTCTTTTAAAATTGGCGCAGACTATAGAAATTGCTCATGTTTTCTAAAAACAAGCAACGGAGATTTGTTTTTGTGATGATCTTAACTGATCCGCTTCTATCCAAATTACATTTTGGTTACGTGCGCGGCAATAAAGCACATTTCAATTGGACCACAACCGATCGGCAATCAGGACATAGAAAAGAAAAGACTACCAGATCAATTCTGGACATTGCTTCTGCAAAATTACTTACCTATCGTTTGATAATACTGTCCTCCAGGGATTTTAAACACACGGTTTTTTTGAAAGCTGATAAACTTATTGTAGTCGTCACTGTGTTTTTGCACCCAATTGTGAAATGCATCAGGATTTTGCGAAGCACCAAATACCCACTGGTTGTAGGCTTCAAACATTCCAAGTTTAGTTAACTGCTGCATATAATCAAAAAGATGAAAAGGAAATTGCTGTGCGTTTTTTTCGAACCACCCCAGAATAAATCCGTTCCTGACAGCTGTCAGAGATTCTGGCGAAACACCGTTGGCGACGGCGGCGGAATGATTGCTGAGCTCCACAACAAATGCAGACGCAAATTCATTTTTTATATTTTGGGCTTTCATCAGTACTTCATCTGCAAAAATTTTTTTGTATTCATCCGTCAGCAGGTCTTTGATGTGCTCCGTTCTTGAGCTGTAACTTTCAATATTTATAAAAATTTCTCCGTAAATAACACTCCAGATTTTTTCATTCTTTGCATAATAATATAAACTCGCGTTATAATAATTCGAAGAATAGCCCGGATCAACTTCAATTCCTTTTTCCCACAGCTTTATTGCTTCGTTCCCATTTTCTGTTCCCAATACTTCACCATATTCATTATACAATACCCCGCTTTTGGGAAATCTCTTCAATCCCTGCCTGTACATTTTTTCACAATCCTTTTTTTCCTCTATGGCTTTGTACACCATTCCAAGAATTTGAAAACTCTGCACATCAGCGTCGGCGCGACTTACCAGTGGTTTGGCAATCCCGAGGGATTTCTCAAAATCTCTTTGCAAATAATAAGCAAAAGCAAGATCTTTAAGCATTTCCAGGTTCTGATTATCCTTTTGCAAAGCCTGGTTCAATACAAGAATTGCATTTTGATAATCTCCCTGTCTGATATAGGTTTTGGCCG
This sequence comes from Puia sp., assembly GCA_035308805.1. Taxonomy (GTDB): domain Bacteria; phylum Bacteroidota; class Bacteroidia; order Chitinophagales; family Chitinophagaceae; genus Puia. Next base: position 2,464 of record DATGFZ010000042.1, read on the forward strand.
TTTCGTCGGATGCGTTTTCATTCTGCGCCGTGGCGAACAAAGAAATTACTGACAATAAAAAACAAAAAATAATTTTCTTCATAGCTGTCAAAGATAGTAAATGGAGAATTGTCTGAGGTGAATAATGAGTTAATGATTCAATACCGCAAACCCCAACGGAAAGTTTTTTTGGGCATAGGCTTTTGAAACACTTTGAATCATGGTTGCGTGAATTGGCAGACCCTTGTAAATGCAATAACCCAGGTAATCGTTCTACCAATGCCGGCAGAAATTAGGATCTGTTTTCCACGACATTCATGCCGAGATTCTCCAAAATAATTCCAATTTTCAAATTGATCCTTTATTCCATTTTTATATTGAACACATACGCTTTGGATCAAATCAAATGCGTCAACAGCCCGTCCCTCAGTTTCGGTTCAAACCAGGTACTTTTTGGCGGCATAATCTTTCCACTGTCGGCAATATCAAATAATTGAAGAATGCTCACAGGAAATAGACTAAAAGCAACTTTCATTTCACCACCATCCACTCTTCTTTCCAATTCATTCAACCCGCGGATGCCCCCGACAAAATCTATTCGCTTATCCGTGCGAACGTCTTTTATATCAAGAAGCTGATCAAGAATATTATTTTGCAAAATGGAAACATCAAGCACACCGATCGGATCATCGGAGTATGTCCCTTCTTTAACAATTAATTCATACCAATTTTTATCCAAATACATTCCTATTTCGTGCAATTGTTTGGGACTAAAAGCCTTTTCTACTTTTCCTATCATGAAATTTTTTTGAAGGCTGTCCAAAAATTCTTCATTGCTCATCCCATTCAGGTCTTTGACTACACGATTATAGTCCAAAATGTTAAGCTGATCCGAAGGAAATAAAGTAGTAAGAAAATAATTTGATTCTTCCGACGGCTGGTTCAACTGCCTTCTCACTTTTGCCGCTGATGCCGCGCGATGATGACCATCGGCTATATACGTTGAAGGCACATTTTCTGCAAAATTTTTTGTGATTCGTTCAGTCGTTGCGTCATCATCGATGATCCAAACAATATGTTTTATGCTATCGTCAGCAGTAAAATCATATTCAGGATGATGGCTTGCTTTCCAATCCTCAATCTCTTTGTTTAATCTTTCGTTTGTTCTATAGGCCATAAAAACATTTCCGGTTTGTGCGCCGATCGTTTTCATGTGATTGATGCGGTCGAGTTCTTTATCAGGTCTTGTCAGCTCATGTTTCCTAATAATGTTATTGTCATAATCGTCCAATGAACTTACACAAACCAAACCGGTCTGACTTTTCCCCTCCATCAATAACTGGTAAATGTAATAGTATGGATTATCATCGCGGTATAAGATCCCTTTCTGCTGAAAGGCGATTAGGTTTTCTTGTGCTTTAACATAAACCTGCTTCGAATGCGTGTCGATATTTTCGGGCAGATCAATTTCCGACTTCGTAATATGCAGAAATGAATATGGATTGCCTCTTGCCAAGACCCTCGCTTCCTCAGAATTCAAAACGTCATAGGGGGGGGACGCGACTTTTGCGGAAAGTTCTCTTTTCGGGCGAAGCGCTTTGAAAGGTTTGATGAGAGTCATTAACTTTTTATTTTTCCGGTCAACCGTGTTTTCTATTAAATTCTTTCATCAGATCTGTCAATGCAATTACACTTTCTAGGGGTAACGCATTATACAAACTTGCCCTGAAGCCGCCGACAGTCCTATGCCCTTTAACACCAACCATTCCGTTTGCTTTGCACAAAGCCAAGAATTCTTTTTCCAGATCCGTATCATCAATTACAAAAACAATATTCATTTTGCTACGGTCTTCTTTAGCAACTTTCGGACGAAAAACAGGTAATGTATCCAATGTTTCATATAATAATAAGGATTTTTTTTCATTCAGTTTTTCAATTCCGGATATACCTCCCTGCTGTTTCAACCAGCGTAGCGTGAGCATGCAAACGTAAACTGCAAATACCGGTGGTGTATTCAGCATCGAGCCGTTTTCAATATGATTTCTATAATCCATCATCGATGGTAGGTTGCGGGAAACTTTCCCAAGAATATCTTTTTTTACGACTACCATATTTACACCTGCTGCACCGATATTTTTTTGAGCTCCCGCATAAATCAAACTGAATTTATTAAAATCAATTCTCTGGCTAAGAATATCACTGCTCATATCGGCAACGAGCGGAACATTCGTTACCGGTATGGAATGCATCTGTGTGCCTTCTATGGTATTGTTGCTGGTGTAATGAAAATATTTGGCATTGGGCGGAATGGTATAATCTTTCGGGATATACGTGTAATTCTTATCTTTTGAAGAAGCCACGACAACCACATTACCAAAAATTTTTGCTTCTTTTATGCCTTTCGTTCCCCATGTTCCGCAATCAAGATATGCCGCTGTTTCGTTCTCATTCAACAGATTCATCGGCACCTGGAAAAATTGAGTTGATGCGCCACCATGCAAAAACATTACTTCATGTTCTTCATCTAAATTCATCAATTCTTTAGTTGTTCCAATAGCTTCATCCATAACTTCCTGAAACAATGAAGTCCGGTGACCGATTTCCAAAATGGATAGTCCCGTGCCATTAAAATCAATGATTGCTTGGCTTGCCTGTTCAAAAACCTCCTTTGGCAAGACACTGGGACCAGAATTAAAGTTGTGTATCACTTTTATATCGTTTATTAACATTGCGTAAAAGTAAAACAATTAACAATTGATACCTGACAATGAAAGCCCAAACTGAAAAATGAGCACAGCATGAAATGCTTAATTTATTTTAATATGTTCGATTCACTATTTTTTGTTCAATTCGTCCAATTCTTTTTATTCTGGTTCAGAAAAGTCTTTTTCGCGGGATCTTTTGAATCCGCCTGACTTGGTCAAATCTCTGCCATGTATCAAAAGAAATCGCCAATTTCAATTGTCGGTCGCATCTTAAGTTGTTCCATGTTATCCGGTTTATTATTGAATGTAATGATAAATGCAGAAAATTTCTTGACCGCCGCAATGCTTATCGCGAAATGCGATTGTTAATATCCGATTTCCTGAACTAAACCTAATATTACCATTTGTTTTTACCCGGTTTTGGTTTTCCATTTGCCATTCCTGAGTCGAACTCCCGTGCTGCTGGAACGAGTGTTATCTAACTTTGGTCAGCCTTTCCATCACCTTCATTATCAGATATCTTACGATCTCTCTACTCTTCTTCCTCAATTTCGGTAACTCCGCCGGAAATGGCAAACTTCATTGCTTCAGCCGAGCTAATGTCATTCAAAATGCGAACACGTTCTTTCTTTACAAAAAATAAATTTCCGGCAAAACCATAGGATTGCGGTACATACACGGCCACATATTCCTGCAGGTCAAATTGTGTCAGTTCTTCCTGGGTAATAAATCCTATGCGCCAGATATCGGTTGCGTCAATACTCACCAAAACAGATTTATCAAATTTGCGTTTGTTGCCCGCGAAAGCTTCAAAAAAATCTTTCAGCGTTGAATAAATAAATTTTATTCCTGGTGTTTTTTCCAGAACGCTGTCGAAGAGATCAACAAGTTTCCCTACAACAAATGAAGAAGAAATATAACCTACAAGCAACACCAAAATAATAACTACAATAAATCCGAGCCCTGGAATATGCTTCGGATTACCGCTATCATCGATACCCAGTAAAGCAGGAAACAGTTTATGAATTAGATTAGGTAAGATGCCATCAACCCAAATAAATAATGAAGTAACCGCAAATACAGTAATCGCAATCGGTGCAAGGATGATCAATCCCTGTAAAAAATATTGAAAGAGTTTCCCTAACAGTTGTTTGAATTTCATATACATAGTTTGTCTTAGCCAAATTTAATCAATCGCAACGTCATCGCCATTCATCAAAATAAATTGCCGCAAATAAATAATATCAAAAATTTATTCTTGGAAACTTTGGCGACAAAAAAAGTTTCCTTAGTTTTGTGGCCGGTTAAGAGAAAAATATGGAAAATAAAGAAAGAATTCTGCAAAAGGCTGCTGATTTGTTCATGCGGTATGGCATTCGCTCGATAACCATGGATGAAATTGCCGCACAGCTTGGAATGAGCAAAAAAACAATTTACCAATTTTTCACTGATAAAGATGAAATAGTGGAGGCGGTCGTGAACGAGGAATGTAAAAAAAATGAGCTTGAATGCGCTGCATTCCGCTCAGGTTCTGAAAATGCGGTACACGAAATTTTTATAGCTGTGACAGAAACAGAAGAAATGCTGAGCGCTATGAACCCGCTGATTATGTATGACCTCGAAAAGCATCATCCGCGATCATTCAAAAAGCTCAAAGATTTTAAATACCAGTTTTTGTATAAGCAAATAAAGGAGAATCTACAACGCGGTATCGATGAAGATCTATATAGACCTGAAATAAACATTGACATCGTTGCGAAACATCGCATTGAATCATCATTTATGGGTTTCAACCAGGATGTATTCCCACACAATCGTTATAAGATGAGTGATGTACTTTTCGAAATTGCATATCTTTTTTTGTACAGCGTAACCACTTTAAAGGGAAGAAAAATGGTGGAGAAATATATGCAGAAAAATGTCCAAAAAAA
>DATGFZ010000043.1:0-4440 GCA_035308805.1 Puia sp.
ATTTTTTGCGTACAAAATATAATGCTATGGCCGGCCCGGATGGTGGTGATGGGGGCCGCGGCGCGCATATTATTTTACGCGGAAATAAGAATTTGTGGACGCTGTTGCATTTGCGTTATTTTAAAAATGTGCATGCCGAGAACGGAGAAAACGGAAGTGGCACTAACAGTACGGGAAGGTCTGGGAAAGATATTGTCATTGATGTGCCACTGGGAACCATAGCGCGTGACGAGGAAAGCGGAAAAAAAGAAGTGGAAATTCTGGAAGATGGACAGGAAGTTGTCTGGATGAGAGGTGGTCGGGGGGGATTGGGCAATGCAAGTTTTGCAACACCGACAAACCAGGCCCCCGAGCATGCCCAACCTGGTGAAGCAGGCGTTGAAGGCTGGAAAGTGCTTGAGCTGAAAGTGCTTGCTGATGTGGGTTTGGTAGGATTTCCCAATGCAGGGAAATCCACTTTGTTGTCAGTACTCACTGCCGCAAAACCAAAAATTGCTGATTATGCTTTTACGACACTCACCCCTCAATTGGGAATTGTTGAGTACCGCGATGGAAAATCCTTTTGCATTGCAGACCTGCCAGGAATCATTGAAGGCGCCGCAGAAGGAAAGGGATTGGGTCATCGTTTTCTGCGTCACATTGAAAGAAATTCCGTGTTGCTTTTTTTAATTCCTGCAGACAGCAATGACCACAAAAAGGAATTTGAAATACTTGTCAGTGAACTCGAACAATACAACCCCGATTTATTAGACAAGCAATTTATTATTGCCATAAGCAAAAGTGATATGCTTGATCATGAATTAAAAAAAGAAATTAATAAAGAACTTCCCAAAAAAATTCCTCACATTTTTATTTCCTCTGTTACCCAACAAGGGTTAACTGAACTTAAAGACCTGCTGTGGAATACTTTAAATGTCTAAGAGACATTTATTTTCTATTAAGAAATTGTTAATTGGCTGAAAAGGTTTTGAATTTCAGAATTCGTGCGTATCTTTGCGTCAGAATTACACGAAGGGCTTACCAACTGAAACACGATTCTTCCACCTTTACGCTCTTCAATCGTATTTCTGACTATTTCGATTGTTTCCAACTAAAAGATTGCACGCTTAACACGATTTGCTGCCAGCAAAGTTTTTATTATTTCGTCACTAAACAAACATTTATATGAAAAGGCAAATTATGACTACTATCGCAAAATTTACAGCAGCAGGTTTATTATTGTTTACAGTAGCAACAACACAGGCACAAACTACAACGAATGCTTCCGCTGATAAAAATACAACCGTTAAATATGTAGGCACCCAGGATGATGTCATCTTGTTTAACGTATCAGTGGAAAATCCGAATGGTAACAAGTTCAGTGTTATGGTAATGGACAATGAAGGAAACCAGCTCTTCAGCGAAGTCTATAACGACAGAAAATTTGACAAAAGATTCAGACTTCCTAAATCAGAAACAGGAAAATTGACTTTTGTGGTTAGAAATTTCAAAGATGCATCTGATGATGTTCATTCTTTTGAAGTAAGCAACCGTATTGTAGAAGATGTGGTTGTTACTGCGGTAAAGTAATTGGTATTTTTTCTGATTAAGTAATTGCTTATGTTCCGGTTCAAAATATTTGTTCCGGAACATTTTTATTTTGTTGCCTGGCAAGCGATCTCACCCGGAATGAATACTCGCACAAAATATATACAGCTACCAGGCGGAGACAGGTTGAAATCGGATTGTGTTTTCTGGGCATCAGCGATTGGTAGCTATCCATTTGACTGCAGCACAAAAATTAGGCGCTGGTCCTGCATCCAGTCAGTTCTTATAAATTCGCGCGGCCCATCCGCCACCTGGTGCTAAATGAATTTTTAATGTATCTCCTTTTTTTATTGATTGAATTATTTTTGTATAATCCTGGGCAACCCTGTTTGCATTAATTCCATCCTGAAAGATTTCGATTTGATAATTTCCATTTTCTAAAAAAGAAAAGGAAAGCTCCATATCACGTGAACTCCAATCCGTCATTGCCCCCACATACCAGTCACCGTTAGTTGCTTGGCGCGCAACAGAAATATATTCTCCGACTTTGCCATTCAAGGGTATTGTTTCTTCCCATACGGACGGAACTTTTGCAATGAATTCTGTGCATTCTTTTTCGCGATAATAATTAGAAGGATTATCGCAAAGCATCTGCAATGGACTTTCATATACCACATACATCGCCAATTGCTGACACCGGGTTCCTAAACTCATCGGGCGACTATAGATTGGCGCCCAATCTGCAGTTTGTGCATTCAACATTGCTCCCGGCGTGTAATCCATTGGTCCGGCAGCCATACGAATAAAGGGCAGCATAACATTGTGTGGAGGCGCAATTCTTTTTTTAGTATCCCATTTGCTGTTTTCATTACCAAAAACCCCTTCCCTTGTCAACGCATTGGGATATTTTCTTTGCAAACCAGTTGGCTTGAATGCTCCGTGAAAATCAACCAACATGTGATAGGTGGATGCGGTCTTTGCAACGCGTTCATAAAAGTTTACCATTTCCTGGTCGTCGCGCTGCATAAAATCAACTTTAATTCCTTTAACATTCCACGCTGAGAATTTTTTTAATGCTGTGTCCAATTGTTTATCCAAACTCAGCCACGAAACCCATAAAATCAGGTCAACTCTTTTTTGTTTTGCATACAAGGCCAGTTCGTCCATGTTGAGCTCAGGATTTGTTGCCAGTAAATTTTTTTCTTCTGACCAGCCAGCATCAAGAATTATATATTCAAGATTATATTTCGCAGCAAAGTCCACAAAATATTTATACGTTGCGGTATTAATCCCTGCCTTGAAATCTACTCCGTAGCAATTCCATCCGTTCCACCAGTCCCACGCGACTCTGCCCGGTTTTACCCAGCTGAAATCTTCATTCGTCCCGGTTGCCAGCAAATAGGATAATTGGTTGTTAATCAGATCAACATCGTTTTCGGCGATGCCGATAATGCGCCAGGGAAAGGTTCGCCTGCCATTTGTCTTTGCCACATAATTTTCTCTTTTGGTCACCACACGATCTAAGCCAGAGGTTTCTTTTTCTTCTGCCGGAAAATTTGGATGAATACCAACCAGTTCAGCACTGCCAGAACCTTTCAGCCATAATCCTGCATAATCGTACAGATCAGATTCGGTAATAAGCAGTTTGATGTTATTTGCTGTATTGATCAAGGCAGGCAGGCTTGCCATGTTATTATTGGTAATATCCTTTGCGGCGTAATGAATGTATAAACGCTCATTATGCGAATAAAAGCTTTCTTCTTCAGGATAATAAACCGTATCAACCGGCGACGCCAGTGTATAGTTTACCAACTCAGAATCAATAATAATTTTCTCTTTGAAATGGGTTTCCCACCGATAAGCCACTCCATTGTTAAATGCCCGGAAACTCAATGTCAATCCGGATTTGAGATCCAGTTTTATCTCATTGTATTGTTCGACAATCACTTTTCTTTTTTCGTGAACAACAGGATAAACCATGTCATCAACCGTGTGCAATTCTTTTTTGGTGACTTTTGGATTGAAAAGCAAATTGGCTCTATCGTGAATATTCAATCCAATTGCTGAAGGATTGATTAATGCAACCCCGTTGTGGGCTACGGAATACAAACATTTATCAGCAAAAGAAATGGTCACTGTTGTTTTTGAATCAGGGGAAGATAGGTGGTATTGCTGAGCCCAGGCAAAGGGCATAAATGACCAGGCTATAAACAAAGAATAAAAGTTTCTCATGCAATCAGGTTTATTTTTTTAACTAAAAAATAAATGTAGAGAATAACCAAATAGTAAGGGTATATTTTTTATGCATATTTACATTAATTGTAGGTTTGTTCTCCAAAATCTTTTAGCATGAAGAAATTTTTTGTAACGATTGTATTGTCTGTATTCATCCTGCAGGCATTTGCAGATGAAGGAATGTGGCTTCCCTTTTTGCTTGGGGAACAGGTTTATAATAATATGGTTGAAAAAGGATTGAAACTTACCAAAGAACAATTGTACAGCATCAATAAGGCTTCCATCAAAGATGCAGTTATCATTTTTGGGGGAGGCTGCACCGGTGAAATTGTCAGTAACGAAGGATTGATCTTCACCAATCATCACTGCGGATATGCAGCAATAACTGCGGCAAGCACGCTTGATCATAACTATTTACAGGATGGGTTTTATGCAAAAACCAAACAGGAAGAAATCCCCGCGCAAGGGTTGTACGCAGATTTTCTTTTAAAGATTGAAGATGTTACCAAAGAAATCGATGATTCGGCGAAGGGATTATCCGGGGATGAGCGGGCTGCTAAAGTACAATCGGTAACTTCGGCTATAAATGCCCGTTATAGCGATGAGGCAAAACATATTTTGGGTAAGGTAAGCTCTTTGTTTAAAGGAAACCAGTTCCTGGTTTTTGTTTATCAGCGG
>DATGFZ010000044.1:0-3844 GCA_035308805.1 Puia sp.
AGTAAAACAAGGCAGGTATACCCGAAGTACTCGTTAAAATAACCTTGTGTAAAATCCAGCGGCCGAGCACCGCTGATATTCTGTTTGTAACCATTCGGGACAAAAGGCATATTCATTACCGTTAATATTCCAAATCGTCCATTAAGTCCGTATAACAGGAAATATACCGGAAGCAAGCCAATAAACAGCAAATAATGCTTTTTGCCAATCGTGGCAGGCAGATACCAGCGGTAGAATAAAATAATAGCAGGGAACTGAAGTATATTGATCAGGACGTAGCTGAGCGAGTAAGAAATAGTATGAACAGACCAGATTTGCAGTCCTTCGCCAAAAGGGCTCAGTACACCTATTACGAACAGGTAAGCTATCTCGGCAACCAGTCCTTTTTGTTTGGAATTAAGCGCGGAGAAAGAAAATGCCATGATTCAATTTACAGTTTTCATAAACCAACACAGAAAAATTTTGATGAACTGCAGTATCTGCGCGGTGAACCTGACTCCATAGAGATTCAAGCGGGTTTTTGATGGTTTCGTCGAATATATTTCAGATAAAGCGCAACGCGCTTCATTTTTGTCAAAAACCAATCCCATCATGAGCACGATGCGTTTCATCTTCATCCTTTTCATTACGATCACTTTATTGACAAGCGCAACAGGAAAGGCTTCGGCGCAAACCCAAACCGAACGAATAGCCCTGTTTTGCAAGGTTTGGGGTTTTATTAAATACCATCACCCCAATGTGGCAGGCGGCTCGATCAATTGGGACTCTGTCTTCATGGCCCATATTGATGCGGTGATCTCTACAAGGGATATCGAAACACTCAATGCCGAATTGTCTGCCCTGATTACCGCCGCAGGTCCCATTGTTAACCCCCGGATGGCCCTCTTGCCTGGTGTTATTTTCGTTAAAAACCACGACCTGCACTGGCTGCATGAATCCCACGTCCTAAATAAGGAAAACAGTAAAGCGCTGCAATTTATTTACATCCACCGCAACCGAGGTAGTAATCGTTTTGTAAAATATAACAACTATACAGATTACAGCGGAGAAAAAACATACGCAGGTATGACCTGGCCTGCGGTCGCGTACCGCTTACTGTTTCTCGCGCGTTTCTGGAATGCCATCAATTATTATGACCCATACAAGTTTATTACCTCAGAAAACTGGAATAGCGTCTTAACCCGTTTTATTCCCCGGATGCGGGGGGTAAAAGATACGACCGCTTACCATAAAATCCTGCTTCTTCTCGCCGTCGCGCTGCATGATGGCCATGCGCAACTTGACATTGATGATGAGATTTGGGGGAAGTATCTATTGCCATTTTATACCACGGTATTGGGTGATACAGTGGTGATCACCCACACAGATGACGAGGGCCGATGCGCTAAAGCCGGTATCAGACAAGGGGATTTACTTGTCGCTGTAAATAATGAACAAATCGCCGGGCGGATAGCCAGGTTTAAACCTTATATTTCTTCATCAAATTCAGCCTCACTAAACAGGGGATTGATGTATACGTTGCTGCGGACCACCGATACCACCGAAAGAGTTACGATTAAGCGCAGAGGCAAAACGTTTACTACGGCGATCAGCTGCATTCCCGCCGGAAAGCGAAACTGGCAATACCAAAACAATTATACTGCAAACGATAAGGGGTATGAGATGATCGGAAAATCCATTATTAAAGTGTACACCGACCAGTCCTGGGGTAAAAACGCGGATACCATCAAAGCCCTGATGCGGACCAAAAAGGCCATAATTTTCGATGCCCGCAGCTGGATGGCCGATGATGCTTTTTACAACATATTCGACATGTTTCTATCCGTTCCTGAGCCAATTAGCATGGAAACGGAAATAATGCCTGACGAGCCAGGTTATTTTAAATGGGTACTATCGCCCAAAATGGGCCGTGTTAACCCGCATCCCTACAGGGGAACGGTAATCATTTTAGCTGATGAGCGCTGCCAAAGCCAGGGTGAGTACACAGTAATGACGCTGCAGACTATTCCGCATTCAGTTACCATCGGCAGCCAGACCGGCGGTCTCGATGGTGCAGTATCGTCCATTCCGATGGGCGGCACCCTTGGTATTACTCATTCGGGTTATGGCATTTATTATCCGGATAAGACCCCAACCCAGCAACGGGGGGTGCGGATAGACATCCTCGCAAAAAAGACGGTAAAAACCATCGTCAACGGACAGGACCCGGCGTTTGAGGCAGCACTAAAGTATTTAAGGGGCAAGGGTATACATTGATGTCGTGGTAACTTCAAAGTCCTTACTAAGCAAATGCCGGTGGGCTATAATCGACAAATACCTGCAAAATTGGCGACTTCGGTAACAATCCTTCAAAACCAGGAATCAGCTGCATCCGAATTGTGCCATGCCCTGGCAGTCGCCTCTTTTTTATAGCTACCAAAACAATGTTTTATCTTTAAACAAGATGGATGTAAAAGTATTATTTGAACTTATTTGTTCACCTATAGTTTGTTCGGACGAGTCAGCCTGGTATCAAAACCGCACAGTGGTATCACAAAATCGAACAATAATGAGAAAGGATCATTTTATAAATAATTGATTGATAAGACGCCGCCATCTGGCATGCTGATTGAACAGGTCAGCGTTAGCAAATTTCTCCCCACATGATAAAAAATTATTTACTCGTTGCGATCCGCAACATTAAACGCAATAAAATATTTTCTGCGATCAATGTGCTGGGACTTGCAATCGGCATCAGTGCGGCGCTGGTTATATTTTTGATCGTTCAGTTCCACTATGGTTTTGACCGCTTTGAAAAGGGCGGCGACCGGATATACAGGGTGGTCAGCGAATATAAAGAAGTGGATAATCAGGGATTTACAAGGGGAGTACAGGGGCCTCTGGCCGAAGCGGTCAGAAAAGAAATAAGCGGACCGGAGCTCGTTGCGGCTTTCCGCTATTATAATGCACTTAAGCTGGCCATTGAAGAAAAGACGGCAAAAGGCCAAACCGTTTTTAAACCCAAGGATAATATCATCTTTGCCGGGCCGGACTATTTTCAAATGTTTTCCTATCATTGGATCGCCGGATCGGCAGCAACGGCAGTTGCGTCTACCGGTCAGGTCGTATTGAGCGAGAGCCGGGCCAGACTTTATTTTCCCGGACTGTCACCAGCCCAGCTGATTGGAAAAAAAATGATCTATGATGATACGCTGGCAACCGTCGTTAGCGGTGTGGTCGAGGATTTTGAAAAACAGGGAAGCACGGATATCCAGTTCAAGGAATTCATATCGCTGTCCACCCTGCTGGATAACCATGGTTTGCGCACGCACTTTTATTGGGATAACTGGGGGGCTACCACCAGCGACCAGCAGCTTTATCTTCGCCTGGCCAAAAACATGCAGCCGGCTGTCATTGAGGCAAAGCTCAAGGTCCTGAATGCTAAATATAAGGGCGATGATGAAAAAAAGAATCATTATACATGGGTGTACCACCTCCAGCCATTGAACGATATTCATTTCGACGGACACTACGGTACTTTCAATACCACGACAGCAAACAAACCGATGCTTTATGGATTGATGCTGATCGCAGGATTCCTGTTGCTGCTGGGCTGCATCAATTTTGTCAACCTGATGACGGCGCAGGCAACACAGCGGGCAAAGGAAATAGGTATACGCAAAACCCTTGGCGGTTCCAGGTCTCAGCTCGTCCTGCAATTCTTAAGTGAAACCTTTGTGGTGACGGCGATAGCAACCCTTTTCTCCATTGCCCTGACCCCGCTATTGCTGAAAGCCTTCGCAGACTTTATCCCGGAGGGACTGCATTTTACCCTGGACCAGCCCTCGCTCATTGCTTTTCTCGC
>DATGFZ010000045.1:0-5262 GCA_035308805.1 Puia sp.
CCGGCAAAACTCCTGTCCAAATACATGTCAGGGATTTCTTCAATAAAACGACTGGGATCATTTTGGACAATACTTCCAAAACGATATCGCGTGTTTGCATAAGTAATCCATAATTTCTTTTTCGCGCGCGTTATCACTACGTAAAATAAGCGCCTTTCTTCTTCCAGTTCTTCACGGGTATTGATTGACATAGCATTTGGAAAAAGCATTTCTTCCAAACCTGCGGCAAACACGCACATAAACTCCAGGCCCTTCGCAGCGTGAATGGTCATTAATTTCACGGTATCTGCATGGGGGTCTTTTTCGTCCGCATCAGTCAGCAAAGTAATTTGCTGGAGATAAGTGGAAAGACCGGTTTCTGCAGTAAGTTTTGCCGCAGCGTTTGGATCATCAGCTTCCGTCACAATTCCATCTTCATCAATAATATTTCTATTTTGCATATCATCCACCCACTCTTTAATGCTGTTCAATAATTCCTGGATGTTCTCATAACGCGCAAGTCCTTCGGTCGTTTTATCCGTGAATAACTCTTTGACAATATTTGTCTGTTTGCCTACGTGGACGGCAACTTCATGTGCATTTTTTGTTTTGAGCATGCTTTGAAAGCTTTCTACCATCAACACAAAGTTTTCTATTGATTCTATGGACCCCCCTCTGAAACCAAATTCGCGAACACGTTTCAATACATCCCACATCGAAATATCATGCTCATTTGCCTGCTTAACAATATTATCAATACTGGTTTTACCAATTCCGCGTGCAGGAAAATTAATAATGCGTTTTAAGGATTCTTCATCTCTGGGGTTGACGGTTACCCGCAGGTAGGCCAAAAAATCTTTTATTTCTTTTCTCTGATAAAAACTAATGCCTCCGTAAATGGTGTACGGTATCGCCATGCGCCGCAAGCTTTCTTCAAACGCCCTGCTTTGGGCGTTCGTGCGATATAGAATGGCAAAATCCTTATTGTTAAAATGATTGCGGAGCTTTTGCTCCTGGATGCTGTCAGCAACAAATTTCCCTTCATCATTATCGGTGATCGTACGAACTAATTTTATTTTGTCACCTTCTGCATTCTCAGTAAATAATTTTTTTTCGATCTGCGATTTGTTATGACGGATGACCTCATTGGCAACATGTAAAATATTTTGCGTGCTCCGGTAATTCTGCTCCAGCTTTACCACTTTGACGTCATCATAATCTTTTTGAAACTGTAAAATATTTTGAATCGTTGCCCCGCGAAAACTATAAATGCTTTGCGCATCATCGCCAACTACGCAAACATTTTCATACATCGCGCCAAGCAATTTTATTATTTCATATTGCGCGGGATTGGTATCCTGGTATTCGTCGATTAAAATGTATTTGAACTTGCGTTGGTATTTGCTCAGCGACTCGGGAAAAGTCTTCAGCAATTCATAGAACTTCAGCAACAGATCATCAAAATCCATCGCGCCATTTTTCCGACAACGTTTGACATAAGCGTCAAATATCTGCGCAATGGCCGGTCGCTGACTGCGCATATCTTCCTGCTGAATGTAATAATCGCTGGCATATTCTGCGGGACCAACGAGCGCATTTTTTGCACTGCTTATCCGGTTGTATACGGTTGAAGGTTTATAATGTTTATCGTCGAGTTCCAATTCATTGATGACCGTTTTTACAACACTCTTTGAATCGTCGGTATCATAAATCGTAAAATTATTAGGGTATCCGAGTTTTGGCGCTTCAGCGCGAAGTATGCGGGCAAACACGCTGTGAAAAGTCCCGATATATAAATTGCGTGCTTCGGAATTCCCGAGAATTTTTTCAACGCGCTCTTTCATTTCCCTGGCAGCCTTATTGGTAAAAGTCAGCGCAAGAATATTAAACGCATCGACGCCAATTGCCATCAAATGTGCAATGCGTGTGGTCAGCACTTTTGTCTTCCCGCTGCCCGCGCCCGCAACGATCATCAGCGGTCCCTCAGTATGCAGTACGGCTTCTCGCTGCGATTCATTCAAACCTGCTAAATAATCAATCATGGTTGCAAGGTAGCATTAAGCGAATTATTTTTTATGAATGTGAAAAATTGTTTTACAGATATCGATTATTGATGTCCCTGGCGTGTGCAACCCTGTTCATCCTTTGTCGGTTTCGGGTACAATGAAATCATTAATCCGGATTGGTTCCATCCGGTAAAATGCTTCTGCTAAAAAAATCACAAATGAACTAAAACCATCGACAAACAATAAATGTCCTTACCTTGACCTTTAATTATTGTCAGTTTTTTCCCATTCCTATTTTCATTATTTGAGAAAGTAATTTTTTTTCGCAGAATAATTATTGAATGTATATTGACCATTAAATAATTTACTTATCCCAAATATTGACCATGCCAGGAGCCGATTCATCCAATCATATTTTTCAAATGGCTGTTCAGTTTGTGAATCAAACCAACAAGCATATTTTCCTGACCGGTAAGGCCGGCACAGGCAAAACGACTTTTCTAAAATACATCAAAGAAAATTCTTTCAAAAAAACAGCCGTGGTTGCGCCAACCGGTGTAGCTGCCATTAATGCCGGCGGTGTTACAATGCACTCTTTTTTTCAGTTACCGTTCGGTCCGTTTGTTCCATCTCAAACAAATGAATGGAACAGCCCTGTCACCAACCGGCACAATCTCTTTAAAAATATTCGTTTTAATCACAACAAACGCGAATTGCTGCGCGAACTTGAACTTTTGATCATTGATGAAATCAGCATGGTGCGTGCGGATATGCTTGATGCCGTGGATACGATCCTCCGGCATTTTCGTCAGCAACCTTTATTGCCATTCGGCGGACTGCAGGTTTTGTATATCGGTGATTTATTTCAATTGCCTCCGGTTGTCAATAACGATGAGTGGGAAAAAATTCTAAAAATCCATTATAGCAGCCCTTTCTTCTTTGATGCACTTGTCGTAAAAGAATCGCCACCAGTTTTGATTGAACTCAAAAAAATATATCGACAGAATGAAGCAGGTTTTATCAGCATACTCAATAACATCCGCGACAAAAAAACCACTGTGCGCGATCTTGAACAATTGCATCAGCATTATAATCCCGGTTTTCACCCCCCGGAAAATGACCACTACATTACCCTCACCACGCACAATACCAAAGCGCATGAAATCAATCAGCAAAAATTAAGAAAACTTACGGGAAAGCTTTTTGAATTCAAGGGTGAGCTGACCGGCGATTTTAATGAGAAATCTTTACCGGCAGCAATGCTTTTGCAATTAAAGGTCGGCTCCCAAATTATGTTTATTAAAAACGATAAGGGAGAATTCAGAAGATATTACAACGGAAAGATAGGAACCATTTCAAAAATAGAAACAGATAAAATATTTGTGCAATTCCCGGGACCAAAAAATGAAATGGAGATTGAAAAAGAAACCTGGAAAAATGTCCGCTACAATTATAATAGTGAAAAAGATTTTGTTGATGAAGAAGAACTGGGAACGTTCAAGCAATACCCGATTTGCCTGGCCTGGGCAATTACCATTCACAAAAGCCAGGGGCTGACTTTTGAAAAGGCAATTATTGATGCAGGCGATTCATTTGCGCCAGGTCAAGTCTACGTTGCGCTGAGCAGGCTTATTTCGCTTGAAGGATTGGTTCTTCGCAGTCGCATTCATCCCCAATCCATCACTACAGATGAAAGAGTGCTGGCATTTTCAAAGAGCGAAATGGCTGAGGATTTTCTTGAACTGGAATTGAAACGCGAGCAGCAAATTTTTGTCAGTCGTTCAATGTTGCAATCATTCAGCATGGAAAAATCAGTACAGCGTTTCCAGGAGCATCGTGATGAATATGAACACCGCACCATCCCCGATAAGGGCGCCGCTTTTATATGGGCAAAAAATCAATTGGATAATCTTGTTCAGTTGCAGGGCGTGGCAGTGAAGTTTACCAGGCAATTGGAGCGCGTATTAACCAACACTGAACAAGACGGTTATGCTCATTTGCATGAAAGAATAAATAAGGGATTTGAACATTTTTACAGCACGCTGAACGAAATACTGGCTTCGCTAAAAAAACACATCCGGGATGTTAGCATAAAACCGCGCGTAAAAAAATATGTTGCTGAATTACACGTGCTTCAAATTCTTATCGAAAGAAAATTAAAACAGCTTCAGCAAACCGTGCAAATAGCCGAAGCATTGATGAAAGGAATGGATACAAATGCCCTGCTTACATTAGTGGAACAAAGCAGAAGACTGCCTGTGGCTGGCAATCCGGCCGAAGAAGAAAGGCCGGCAATACTGAAAAAAGGAGAAACACGTTTTACCAGTCTTGCGCTATTTAAGCAGGGGCTCAGCCTGGCTGAAATCGCTACCATGCGCAGCCTCACGTCCCCCACCATTGAAAATCATCTGGCTTCTTTTATTCCAACCGGCGAGATAAAAATTGAAGAAATTGTTCCGGAAAAGAAAATAGAAATAATATCGAAGATAATTGACCAGCATCCGGCCGCAAGTCCCTCCTACATTAAAGAAAAATTAGGGATCGACTATTCTTACACAGCAATCAAAGCCGTTATGGTGTGGAAAGGCGCAGGCACAGAAAAAACCCATCCACAGCGTCAGCGTTGAGCCATATTCACATTCCCAAAACCTGTTTTCACGAACCGCGCTGTGCGCCGCCGGTGAATTTGGTATTGCGTGCTGCACCTTTTGTATTGGCCTTTTGTTTGGCCGATGGCAACCCGGGCTTTGTTGGTTGCTTGGCTGCTTTGCTTACCTTTTTATTTTTATCGTTACTGTTATTGAGCAATGACATAGAAAATTATTTTATCTGATTGTGGAATTAATTGATTGGTAAATTTAAAAAATAAATTTGAAGTAAAGCTTTGGTTAATCCATTGTAACTTTAGTTTAGCAAAAAATCCGAAAAGGAATTTTTCTCACGACCGGTACAGATTTCCCAAATTTTTTGGTTGTTTGTGTGATCGGGGAAATGTGCTATCGACAAAAAAACAAATGCAAAAAGAATTATACTTCGACATCAGTTCCGCAGAAAAAGGAGGCAGTTTATTTCGCATTAAAAAAGATGACGGGACTATTTCATTTTATTATAACCACAGCACCTATGACTCCAGTAAAGATGAAATAAAAGTCTTTGAGAATTATTACGACAGCTTTGCTGCTTTCTGGACCGAACTGGTAAAGGCCGGGGACTGGTTCTATCTGCATCCGCTGTTCGTTCATCCTGAACAAAGGGAATTTGTACGCAATGAATTGAT
>DATGFZ010000046.1:0-4824 GCA_035308805.1 Puia sp.
TGCCGGCCATGTTTGAACCGGTGATGAGGGCGATCTGTCCGATATTTTGCGTAGAAAAAGAGTTGCGCACGCACTTGTCAGCAGAAATAAGCGGATGCCCGATATCTTTCACCGACAGCGTCCCCTGGTTTTTTGTGTCCAGAGCGGCAAAGACCCAGCCGGGGTGATTGTATGTTGCAATGGCCAAAGAATTTATTGCTTCCGCTTCGCCAAGCGCGGAAAACCAACCACTCATCACTTTGGAAAAAAGATGCCGCCAGGATTCTAACTGAAAAACAATTTGAAGGTCCCAAAGAAATAACATGTTCAGCGGAATAAACAACAGAAAGTTGAGGCGTACATCAAACCTGTCCAGAATTTTCCTGAATTTTTTTATGGCGGAGGAAGCCGTGACATTACTTGTTGCAAACTGCTCTTGTATCCGGGTAAGATAGATGCTTTGCCATTTTTGGCTTTCTATCCAGGCAACGGAGTTGTATAAGGTATTTATTTCCGGTTCTATTTTATTGATCTGGTTATACTCGGGCGTTATTTTTTTACTGATCGCTCCTGAAAAAATAAAAAATAAAAGAAGCAGGGGATAAAATAAAGATGCCGTTATGACATCGTACATAAACAGCACAACACAGCCGGCAGCAATAAGCGGATAGAGGTACCGGATGATTTTCCATAAGGGTTTATTATAAAATACATTTTCTTTTTGCAGCCATTGGTTTAATTTTTTTTCGGTTTGCATGGTGACAGGTTTTTCCATGCCCAGTGCCTGCAGGTGTTGGCTGAATGCTGTATTTCCGGAAAGCTCTCTGATGGCCTCCTGGCGTTGCATGATCATGTCTGCGGTAGAGGGATGCAAAAGCCATTCAGACATTGTTGCATTTCCCTGGAAAGATCTTGTCCTGTTTATATATTGAAACAAGGATGCCCTTCCGAAAAGATCAAGGTCGTAGGCGTTATCATGGATGTGCGGGACAAATTCCATTCCATGGGGTAAGGCGGTATATTTTCCGGCGGCGATATCCAATTCGGTTTGATTGATCAGCAGTAAGTTGTTTGCGTGTTTTATTTTATGATCATTGTCCGTATCCAAAATGACCAGCCGGATAAATACAAAGAGCAAGAGGGAAATGGTGGTAAGGGCGATCGGCAACCCCTGTTGCCAGGTGAACCAGCCGCCTGCCAGGAGAATCATGATTACAGCAAGACGACTCCAGGCAAACAGGGTGCTGATCTTTTTTAACCTTGTCAGCTCTTTGCTGAACTGCTCGATTCGTTGTGCATATTGCTGCCCGGGTTGCATCCTGTTTTTTAAGCAGTGAAGATAAATCATACGCGGATATCCTGAGCGGAAAAATCGGATTTCCAATCCGCGTCAGCAATAAAAAGTAACGGTTATGAACAACCGAAAATAAAACGCGTCCGCCTTTAATCCGCCGCGGGGGAAAGACTGCGGGGACCTCCTCCATGCAACAACCAGGGAATAAATGGACTCTTTAAGGCAATGAAGCTGTATCAAAAACGTACACGAATTGTATCATTAACGAACTGCTTCGTATGATCTGGTTTACAAATAATGTGATTATCAACGCTAAGCACAGCGGCATGTTTTTTATTGCTGACCATGGGGATGGCGGCGATGGTTGCTAAAGGGGGTGCACCGGAGTACAGCCATTGAAATCCGGTCCTGAGGGCATGCTTCCCGTGGTGCGGGAAGGGAATAAAAAGCACAAATGCATAACCGGGAATTAAACAGAACATAAAAAAATGAGGCAACGCTTATAGCGCTTACACCTAATATCGAAAATATGCTAAAGAATTATTTTAAAACGGCTATCCGGGCACTCGCGAGAAATAAAAATTATACCCTGATCAATATTGCAGGGCTGGCTGCGGGGATTTCCATCTGCCTGCTGATATTCATTACCATTCAATTTGAAATGAGTTATGATAATTTCCATGCGCATAAAGATCGCATTTATCGGGTGCTGACAGAATATCATCATGCAGATGCTGCAAATGTTTTTTATGGATCCGGTGTTCCCTTTGCCATGCCGGCAGGTTTAAAAAACGCTTTTCCGCAAGTGGAGCAGGTTGTTCCGATCTACAGTGAACCCAACGTCCAGATCATGGTACTTGGTGGCAGGGGGCAAACAGAAAAAAAATTCAAAGAAGAGAAAGGAGTTTTTTTTACCCCGCCTTCATTCTTCAGCATGTTTGATTTTCCCTTTCTAGCCGGGAGTCCAGCCTCGCTGGAAGAACCCAATACAGCGGTCCTCACCAAAGAGATTGCAGAAAAATATTTTGGTGATTGGAAAGCGGCGATTGGAAAAACGATAAAATGGAATAACTCGTACACATTGAAAATTACGGGTGTGCTGGCTACTGTTCCTGCCAATACCGATTTTCAATTAAGGGTCGTGATTTCTTATGGAACGGGTTTTACGTCTGATATCGCAAAGTCAACCGATTGGGGGAGCACCGGCTCGGGTTTTGGTTGTTATATTTTGCTGCCCGGGCACGCCTCCCTTGCGGCATTCAACACAGCGTTGAGGGCTTATTCAAAAAAAATGGAGCCGGCCGATGACAAGGACAGTCATATCATCCAGCCTTTGTCGCAGGTGCATTACGACACGCAGGTCGGTAATTACAGCAATAAAAGCATCAGTATGGAATTGATCCGTGCCTTGTGGCTGATCGCTGGATTTATTTTGCTGATCGCCTGCGTCAATTTTATCAACCTGTCTACGGCGCAGGCCATTAACCGGGCCAAGGAAGTTGGGGTGCGGAAAGTTTTAGGCAGCAACAGGACCCAATTGAGGCTGCAATTTATGTCGGAGACTTTTTTGATTGTTTTTGCTTCGGTGATGGTGGCTGTCGCCCTCTGTTTTATCGCTTTACCCTCACTGGCTAAATTGGTTGACCTTCCTTTGACCGTCAATCTCCTCAGCAATCCGGTCCTCATCTTATTCCTGTTTTTCACCGGCGTTGCGGTCACTGTCCTTGCCGGTCTGTATCCCTCGGTGGTTTTATCAAGATTCAACCCCATCGACACGTTAAAGAGCACGGCAAAAGCAAAGAGTACCAAAGGGATTTCTATGCGAAGGGGGCTGGTGGTTTTTCAATTTGTGATTGCACAGGCCCTGATCATTGGCACGCTGATCATGGTAAAGCAAATGAATTATTTTTCCAATCAGCCAATAGGATTTGATAAAAATGCGATCGTAAATATTCCTTTTCCGGGGGATAGTGCAGGCACGAGTAAATTGCCCTATCTGCAAAAAGAATTGGCGGGCGTGAAAGGAATTGAGCATTTGAGTTTTTCTTCCAACACACCGATTGAAGATGACAATGACAGCTGGACGAATTTTAATTTTAATCATTCGGCTAAAGAGACCGATTTTTATGCGATCATAAAATGGGTTGATAATAATTATCTCCCCACCTATAAATTGCCTTTGGTGGCGGGAAGGAACCTGGAAGCCTCTGATACGGTGCGTGAATTTCTGGTAGATGAACTATTGCTAAAAAACCTGGGCATCAAAGATCCGAAGGACGCCTTGAATAAGAGCATTAGTCTTTGGGGCGGACATGTTAAGGGTACCATTGTAGGGGTGATAAAAGAATTCAATGCAAGGTCTTTTCGCCGGGACCTGGCGCCGGTGCTCATGACGACCCTAAAAGCCGGATACAGTGTTGCCGGCATAAAACTCTCCACAAGCGACATTCCTGCCACGATGAGCTCAATTGCAAAAATCTGGGCGCAAACATACCCTGATTTTGTTTTTGAATACAAATTTCTCGATGCAAAAATTGACAGTTTTTACAAACGGGAAAGTCAATTGTCAAGCCTCTATCAAATATTTGCTGCCATCGCGATCTTGTTAAGTTGCCTGGGCTTGTACGGACTTGCTTCTTTCATGGCGGTTCAACGCATCAAAGAAGTAGGAATCCGCAAAGTCCTGGGCGCAACCACGGCAAACATCGTTTATCTTTTTTCAAAAGAATTTATGGTGCTTATCGGAATTGCCTTTGCCATTGCATCACCCATCGCCTGGTATTTCATGCACCGATGGTTGCAGGATTATGTGTACAGAATTGATGTCAGCTGGTGGTTATTTTTTCTCGGGGGCTTGGCATCCATCATCATTGCACTCTTCACGGTGAGTGTCAAAGCCATAAAAGCGGCGATCGCCAATCCGGTGAAGAGTTTGAGAACTGAATAATTGATCATTGAGAGCGGATAACTGATGATGAAGAGATCATGCTGGCGCCGGCATGCCTGCCGGATATGGATGACAAATAAAATTTCGAAAGGGAAAATCATAAAATTCTTTTATGCTGAGAAATTTTTTAAAAACTGCATGGCGCAATATCATTCGCAATAAGACCAATACGGCCATTAATGTGACCGGGCTTGCACTCGGAATGACATGTTGTGTATTTATTTTTCTTTGGGTGCAGGATGAAAAAAGTGTGGATAATTTTCACGCGGGCGGGGAAAATTTATACACCGTTTATCAAACCAACACTTCAAACGGGCAGGTGAATGGGACTTATAATACCATTCTCCAGGTGGCGCCGGGACAAACCACTCCTGAATTTTTAATGGAAGGCGCAAAGGATGCGATTCCTGAAATAAAAAATATTGCATTTTATGCAACCGGTTACGAATTGCCATGGGGACACCCCGAAACTTTCCAGGCAGGAGAAAAAATAATCAAGATGGAAGGCTCACGTGCGGGCAAAGATTTTTTTAAGATATTCAGTTACCCGATAATAGCCGGAAATGTATCAACGGCTTTAAGCAATATGAATGGAATCGCCATC
>DATGFZ010000047.1:0-1768 GCA_035308805.1 Puia sp.
CCCTGAACGTGATGGTTGCCCAAACAATCCTGGAAAACAAAGGAGCCAGGATCGACGTCGCTCACAATGGTAAAGAGGCAGTTGAAAAGCTTGATTCAGGCAGGCATCAATTGATTTTGATGGACCTGAACATGCCGGTAATGGACGGTTATGAAGCAACCATGTTATTGAGAAAACGCGGAGAAACATTACCGATAATTGCACTGACTGCCAGCACACTCAAGGAGGTGCAAAGCGAAATTTATGCGGCGGGGATTGATGACATCCTGGTAAAACCCTTCAATCCGGAAGACTTAATTCGGATCATCAGCCACCATTTATATGCAGTCAACACCTAATTTATTTAAAAAAAGACGGAATCAATCCGTCTTTTTTTAATTTATTCGTTGTCTTGCTCGCTATCGGGAACTTTTTTCTACGAAACCTAAGTTTTATCAGATTTTCCACTCACTTTATTCCATATTTCTTTTGCTTCTTCTGCCAAATGATTCAATTTCTGAGCTGCCTGAGTTTTCAGGTCCTCCAATTCCTGCTGTGTTTCTGCTGATTTTATTTTATCCAAAGCCTCTCCGGCTTTTTCTTTGATGGCATCACTCCATTCACCTGCCTTGTCTTTCAGTTCATCGAATTTTTCACCGGCCTGGTTTGATAATTCATCAATCTTGTCGGATAGGTTTTGTTTAATGTCTGTCATAAAGTTGTTTTAACGTAAATGTAAGAATAAAAAAAATCAGGGATTTGCAGCACTCTTGGTTTCAGCCAACTCAGCATCACCTGGAGCTTTAAGTAAATCTCTGTCCAGGGAATATAATGAGCTGCCACTGGCTTTCTCCCCGCCAGCGATTTTAATTTTGTCGAGCAAATTAAGTGCAAGCGTTTCTTCTTCTGTTTGCTCTTTTACAAACCATTGCATAAAATGCCAGGTTGCCCAGTCTTCCTCATCAAAACTCATTTTTACCAATTTGTAAATTCCTTTGGTATTGCCAACCTCCTGTTCAAAAACCTTATTAAAACAATCCTGTACACTGGTCGGCACTGCACCGGGAGCCGGAATGGCTTCGATCTTTACCTCAGCGCCACGCTCCAAAATATATTCCAGAAATTTCATCATGTGGTTACGCTCTTCTTCAGCATGCCGGAATAAAAAATTTGCAATCCCTTCATATCCCCCGCTGTTTGCCCACGTGGCATAGGATAAATAAACCTGAGATTGCCAGGCTTCTTTTGTCATTTGTTCGTTTAACGCTTTTCGTAAACTTTCTGATAGACGATTGGTTTTCATGATAATTATTTTTTGACTTTCCAATTAAAGGTAGAAAAATTTGTGCCAGTAAAAATAATATTAATCCTGTGTAACCTGCCTGCAAAACTGATCGTCCTAATGAGTGTAAAAGATGATAAAAAGGTTGAGAAAAGAAAATTAATTAAAGAACTTTAAAAATATTGTTATGAAAGGAAAATATGTAACCACGCTGGTTTTGCTCGCAGCATTATCCGGTGGCGGAAAAAAAGGCAAAGGTAAAAAAATTGCCGCTTGATCAAATAAACATTTGATGTAACCTGTTAAGTCGCACGTGGTGCGACTTTTTTTATAATGCACCAGGAGACACGGTGTCAGGGAATTTTTCTCTTTATTGGATGCTTACCCTTCATGTATGGTATTGAGCGCTTTACTACGAACACGTGGTTATTGCGGATTATAATAAGTGGAGGGATCGCTCAATACTTTTTTCCATTGGCGCTGATGACTATCCTGCCATTTCTTATT
>DATGFZ010000048.1:0-5176 GCA_035308805.1 Puia sp.
AAGAAATTCATCAATACCATGAAAAGCAATATCAGCTGCGTGCAAAGCCATGCTCATGCCATTTCCGCAGAGCGGCGTTATCATTCCTGCCGCATCACCGAGAAACATCACATTGTTTTCAACCTGCATTTTTTTCTCAAAACTAATTTGGGAAATGGTAATGGGTTCGGGGAATAAAAAGGTTGACTCTGTGAATATCTTCTTCAGGAAAGGATTTTTTTGGAGTACATTCCTTTCCATCTTTTCTATCGAGCTGTCATTTATCCGAAGGTTTTCTGCAGTAGTCAAATAACAAAGACAATATTTGTTTTCTTCAATTTGCGAAATTCCGCAATAACCGTTTTTGAAATTGTGCAGGGCGATAAGGTCGATTGGATGATTTGTCCGGATATGATATTTTACGCCGATGTAGTTATTCAGTTTGTCACTCTTTGTTAGCGTAAAATTTCTTTTCCATTTTACATCGAGATTGCTTTTTTTCCCGAAGCTGCCGCATACGATTTTTGCGTAGCAAATGCCTGCTGAATTTTTGATATGGAATAATGATTCTTCATTCACAACGTCAGTTACTTTATGTTGTTCATACAGGCGGACACCGTTAGCCATGGCAATTTGTGCAAGTGCGGCATCTAATTTATACCTGCTTATGCCAAAGCCCCCCAATGGCAAATCCTGCTGTAAATATTTTCCGTTTGGTGAGGAAACCATTAACCTGCCTATCACGGGTAAATTCCAATCACTCAAACAAACCCCGAGTTCTTCCAAAAAGTTCCAGCTTTCCAGGCTTATGTATTCTCCGCAAACTTTATGAAAGGGAAATTTTTCTTTTTCAAAAAGCGCTACGCGGTAATTTGCTTTGGCCAGCAGGATAGAAAGGGACAACCCTGCCAAACCTCCGCCGATCAAAGCCACATCATATGATTGATTTGAATGTTGCATGGCAGGATTTATATTACGTGCCTGATAACCAGAAGCCACCGAAACGCCCATTTCCACTTTAGTGAATATGAGCCAAAACCTGCTTGTAACAAAATCAATTCCCAATCTTTTTTTGTGAATCCCCTCAATACGGATAAAGGCGCGTCATTTTTTACCAGGTATGAATCAGAGAAAACCTTTGTCAGAAAATGTATGGAATGATAGGCGACCGGATGCCGCTGAAGGTCATTGATGAAAATCCCCGCTGTTGAATTGGTCATCATCCACGGCAGCATACAAGCCAATTCTTCATCCTTAAAATGGTGGCAGAATAGGGATGAAAAAATGATATCGGGTTTACCGGCAGTAAAAATGTGATCGCGATAATCAGCAGTAAAAAAACTGAAATTGGGATAATCACATTTGGATCTGGCAATCGCGATACAGTCGGGATTAATATCAATGCCCATGAATCTTGCCGAAATATTTTTCTTTTTACACCACGTATATATTGCCATTAAATTATCCCCTCCGCCGCAACCGATCTCGCAAACGGTGATTGCTTTGTTACGGCTGAGTAATTGATTAAAACCTTCAATGGTTATCCGGTGACCGCCAAGATATTTGTTAATGAATTCCAGCTCTTGCATATTTTTCCTGATGGCATCAAAAGGAATATCATCAAGGTCAAGCAATTCTTTTTTATGTGAGCGAATGGAAAAATCCATACATAAGTTCGGCACAGATTACCCCGGAAGCACAAGAGTGATGCAAACAACCGGTCATTTGTTTTCCAGGCAACCTGTGGCTTTGTTCTTTATGTTTCTGCAATAAAAGTTTCTAATGTCAATCCCGGCCCGAAGCCGGCACTGAAGATGGTATTGGATTGATCGTAATCCATATCTTTCATCATCTTTTCCAGTACAAATAAAATGGTAGCTGACGACATATTGCCGTATTGCCGCAGTATTTCATAAGAAGGCTCAAGCTTCTCTTTATGGATATCAAGACTTTTTGCAACCGCTTCCAATATTCTTTTTCCGCCGGGATGAATGCACCAGTGCGTGATATCCGTTACGGTCAGACCGGTTTGCTCCAACGCAGTTTCGGTGCATTTTTTAAAATCTTCTTCAAGCAAATCCGGTACATAGTTGCTTAACGTCATTAAGAATCCTGTGGAAGATAATTCCCATGCCATATCCTTTTTGCCTTTGGATAATATTTCGGAATAGAAATTTTTTAGGCGAATTCCTCTGGTATTATTGTTATCGCCGGTGATCAATGCCGCTGCTGAACCATCGGAAAACAAAAGACCTGAAGCAATATTATCCATCGTGGGTGCGCGTTGAAAATGCAACGTACATAATTCTGTACAAACAATGATCACCTTTGCGTTGGGTTCAACGATACAAATGGCATTGGCCAGTTTCAGCGCATGAATGGCGGCGTAACAACCCATAAAATTTACCGAAGTGCGAAAAATATTTTTAGACAATTGCATCAATTCAACGATTTGCAGATCCAAACCAGGCGCACTCATCCCCGTGCAACTGACCGTGATGAGGTGGGTAATTTCGTCAGGTTTGATTTTATTATCCATGCATTTTCGAATAGCGTCAACAGAAAGCGGCGCGGCATATTTGTTATACCAGTCCATTCTTTGTTCAAGCCCGGGAAATGGTTCAAGATTTTCTGACTGCGGATAAAATTTCCAGTCGGTAATATGTCTGCTGTAGTCGCCGACAACGGAATAACGCCGATCGATGCCACTTTGCCTATAAAGAAATCTCAGTTTCCTGTTCTCACTTTCATTCATCGCATAAATTTTTTGCATGAATTGCAAAATATCATGCTGCTCATGTTTGAATGAAGGAACTGCGGTGCCGATGGAAATAATTTTACTCAACATATTATGGTTTAATTCGAATCTGCAGGCGGGATCCCTTTTAGCCAGACCCTCGCGCAGAACTGTAATGTGATCATGCTTGATGGACATCTGTTGTATGCATGCCGGATTTAATGACCGGATTGCTTCACCATCGCAACAGATCATAGCTTGCTGATTTTTCGCATTGACACAGGACCTATTTGATAATCAGCACAACAATAAAGCCAAGGTTGGTACAGAGGGAAGCGAGAAAATTCATGCGCATGGTGTTGCGGAAATTTGCTTCAGCGGTATTTTTCCAAACCTTTATTGCCCACCTAAAAAAATATCCGATCACCGGGAGCATCGCCATCGACAAAACAAAAAATTCTTTTTGTTGCTGCGAATTAAATAAATAAAATCCAAGCGTTGCAAAAGCAGCGCAGTAAAGAATCGCGCAAAAAATAAATGTACCCCGGTATCCCAATAAATAACTGATGGTTTTCACATTATCCTGCAAATCGGCCTCGTGCTGATAAATTTGTGTAAGCGGATAAAAACCTCCGATCAACAACAAACTGGCCAGCAGGCAAAGCACAGGCACGTTAAACGTTTTGTTTACTGAACAGCCATGATAAACCAAAAAGAAAATCACGGCGCCCTGGAACAGCACTACAGTGAGATAACCGATGACAGGGTATTTTTTTAGCCGGATCCCTCTGTAACTATAAGCCCTCGACATCATTATATACGTAAAAATCCCGGCTGCGAAATACACACTCACAAAAAAACTGAGTAATACCGCCATGGCATCCATCAAAACCGTTGCGTAAAAAAGTTGCCTGGTCGGTTGCGACGGATTTTTCAGTCCGCCAATACTCGTTTGGTCGCGGTCCATATAACTATTATACCCATTGCTCGCCGGATAAACCAATAAATGAAGAATGATAAAAACAATGATCGCAGAAAAAATACTTTTCTCTCCAACCTGTCCTAACGCAAACCAGTATACGGGCATTAAAAAAAATGAAAAAGGAAAACGGAGAAGTTGGAGCGTGGATTTTCTCAACATGCACTGAAGTTAGGAAAATAATTTCTGCCAAAGACCCGAAGGGGAGTATCTGCCCTCTAATCCGGAGAAGGTTGTATGGCCGCCCCGGCCGAAGGGTTTAAAACCGATTGTTGCTTTTTTTGCGGGGTAACCATGGGGCCAATACCCTGTGTGTATAAATACCGCTTATCCGTGGTGAGATTAACTGGATCATCAATGATCAGTGCATCCCTGACCATGCAGGGCTTTCACACCAGCATGCGCAAAGGCTCTTCCAGCAGGCTTTTCAGCGTTTGTAAAAAGGCTGAACCGGTTGCGCCATCAACAACGCGGTGGTCGCAGCTCAGGGTAACTTTCATGACATTGCCCGGCACAACGCCGCCATTTTTTACTACGGGAATTTGCTGGATGGCGCTGATTGCCAAAATGCATGAATCCGGAGGATTAATGATCGCAGTAAATTCTTCAATGCCAAACATGCCCAGGTTGGAAATGGTAAACGTGCTTCCTTCCCAATCGGCAGGCTGCAGTTTTTTATTTTTTGCGCGTTGCGCGAGGTCTTTGACTTCCGTTGCAATTTGCGAGAGCGATTTTGTATCTGCGAAACGCACGACAGGGACCAGCAATCCATCTTCCACCGCAACAGCAACGCCGATATTGATGTGGTGATTGATTCTTATTTTATCGCCAAGCCAACTGCTGTTTACATAGGGATGTTGTTTCAGGGCGACGGCCACTGCTTTCAACACCAGATCATTAAAGGATATTTTTACAGAAGAGATTTCATTCAATTTCGCGCGGCTTTCAACTGCTTTATCCATATCGATGCTCATCGTCAGGTAAAAATGGGGCGCAGTGAATTTGCTTTCCGCCAAACGCTTGGCTATGCTCTTCCGCATTTGTGAAACAGGAACTTCGTCGAAGCTGACAGCACCCTGCGGCCCTTGCGCTTGTGTATTGGCTATCGGTCTTGGTGCGCTTTCCGTCAGCTGCGGTGAATCAGCTGCCGGCTGTTTATAATTATCGATATCGCTTTTTATTATTCTTCCACCATCCCCGCTTCCCGGAACTTTAGCTATATCAATTCCTTTTTCTTCGGCTAATTTTTTTGCCAGCGGGGAAGCTTTAACCCTGCCATCGCCGTTTGCAGCCTGATTGATTTCTTTTGCTGCGGCCGGTGTGGGGGCGGCATTCGACGAATTTTGTTGTGGAGGTGCCTGTTCAGCAACAGGAGCAGTGCCTTTGTTTTTAGCAGCGGCAACGATTTTTTGTACATCAACTTTTTTCTCGTCACCGATTATTGCGAGCAAATCATTCACTAAAATTTTCTCTCCTTTCTG
>DATGFZ010000049.1:0-8479 GCA_035308805.1 Puia sp.
ATAAATATAATTTTTAAAGTTAAAAAAGCTGGTTTAAAAATCGGGTTACGAAGATATCAATTCTCTACTGATATTGTAGACTATTTTTAAGATTATTTACAGACGGCTTTAGAAATGGACTTTGTGCCGAAGCGGTTTTTAACCTCATCAATAGATTTGTATAGCGCCTGTTTCTTTTCTGAACTCTCGAATAGATCAGCTTGTAACGCTTGGTCGATCAAGTGGCTCAACCTAACACCAAGCAAACGAACAGGCTTTCCTGCTTTATACAGTTGACGGAACAACTCTTTTGCTTTCAATATCAATTTATCGTCATAATAAGTATAATCAATTGAAGTTTGTTTTGAAGTGGTTTCAAAATCCGGATATCGGATCTTAACTGTAATGCATCCGGCGATCATATTATCCTGGCGTAATTCAAAAGCAATTTTTTCGGTCATGCGAACAACTTCAGACAACAAAAAATTTACGTCGGTTTTATTTTCAAAAAAAGTGTTTTCAGTAGAGATAGATTTTGCGATCCGTGAATGGATAACGTGATGCCCGCCAATGCCATTTGATTTATTCCACAGATCTGTACCGTATTTTCCAAAATATTTTTCCAGCAACGCAGGTGATTGATTGCTAATATCTTTGATAGTAATAATTCCCATATCATGCAAGGACTTACAGGTGTGTTTACCAACCCCCGGAATTTTCGCAACATGAAGAGGTGCGAGGAATTCCTTTTCCATCCCAAAAGGAACGTACAGGTAACCGTTAGGTTTTGCCTCGTCAGTTGCAATTTTGGCAACTAATTTACTTGAAGCCAATCCAAAAGAAATAGGAAGCTTGGTTTTCATAATAATTTCCTCGCGCAGATCTATTGTCCATTTATACGGATCAAAGAATCGCTCCATGCCCGTCAGATCAATATAAAATTCATCGACAGACGCTTTTTCATATACGGGAGCTTTCCCTGCGATGATATCTGTAACCCATTGTGAATATTTCCCATATTCTTTATAAGAGCCGCTTACCACGATGGCTTGCGGGCATAGCCGCATGGCGGTTTTCATTGGCATGGCAGAATGAACACCATACTTTCTTGTTTCATAACTGCATGCACAAACCACTCCCCTTTCGTTGTGCCCGCCAACAATGATAGGTTTGCCTCTAAGTGAAGGATCACTCAAACATTCGACCGACACAAAAAAGGCATCCAAATCAAAATGCGCTATGATTCTTTGTTTGTTATCAGCCATATCTAATTCGCCATAAATATACTAATTTTTTTAGTATACAACCGCTTAAAATGAGCCAGAAAAAATTTACTTTTATTATTATGGAATGGCTTACGACAGGCGCATCACAATTAAAGGATATTATTTCTTTTCTTCACAAAAAATCAAAAACAAATGATGTTGTGAAAAAGCATTTGATTATTGAATTGCGAGATAACCTGAATTTGTTTCAAAATGCTTTTGTCAATAATTTTTCCTATGACAATCTGGTAGAATTACTGAGCAACAGCGCCTACCAGGAGGCGATTAAAAATAATTTCTCATTTAAGAAATTAAAAAATTCAGTGATCAAACCGGAGGATATTTTTGAAGAAAGAAACAAAAAATATACCGGATGGACCGCAGAAAAACTGGCTGATAAAATTGATGAAAAAATAGTTGAGTTGAAAAATATAAAAAAACTAAACGGTGGCTCCTACAAAAATATAAAGAATGATATCCCCCAGATGATAAGCAATCTTTATTTCAGAATGAAACTCATGGCGGATTTTATTAAGTCTGGTTCTTGATCACCTATAAATATCCAATAATCCTTCCGGAAGCTTTACATGGACCTGTTTATTTTTCTTATCTATTTTTTTAAGTGTTTCATCATGCAGTGGAATTAAAGCTTCTTTATTATTTACGTAAATTCTGCAAAGCAGTTGATGCGGCAACTCGATCACTTCTTTTATTTCGCCCAGATCATCGCCCTCATTAATCAAATGAAAATTTACCAGCGAAGCGGGTGCGGATGAATGCGCATATTTTTTAAAATCCGCTTCATTTATCCAAACTTCTCTTTTTAAAATTTTCTCCGCCGCTTCTTTTGAGTCAATTCCTTCGATCTTGACGGTTATTTCGCTATCGCTTTTAATTTTTGTATGTTGAATAAAATAAGGAAACATTTCATCCACAGAGGTATTTATAAAAAACATTTCTAAGTTTTTTAGAGAAGTTTTTTTGCCAAGGTGATGCTCCAGTACAACATCTCCCCTGTAACCGTGTGTTGCAACAAATTTTCCTATGTTTCTATATTCGCTCATTAAAAAAAATCCCGATGAATTTTCTTCACCGGGATGATATGTTGATTTATCAGTTCATCGCATCATTCTGCCCCTGGTTCGCCCTCTGGTTTTCTCTCAGTCCTTCTCATCGGCGGGCGTTGATCGCGTTTTACGAATCTTGATTTGCGATGATCTTCCTGTCGCTTTCTCAACTGAACTTCATGTTCAGAATGCCATTTCTGAAATTTTTCCATTGCAGCGGCATCGTCAAACAAACCAAGTTTTACGCCTCGCAATAAATGCTTCAGGTACAAAACACCTTTATAGGATAAAATCCTGCGAACAGTATCTGTAGGCTGAGCACCTTTGTGCAACCAATCAAGCGCCTTTTGGCGATCCAGCTGAACTGCAGCCGGAACTGTCAATGGATTGTAGGTCCCGATTTTTTGGATGAATTTGCCATCTCGTGGTGCACGCACATCTGCGATTACAATAAAATAGAATGGTCTTTTCTTAGACCCATGTCTTTGAAGTCGGATTTTTACTGGCATCTTAAATAAAGATTTAAATGCGTTATTAATAAGGTTCTTTTTCGGATTGCAAATGTAGCAATCATTTCACTTGGCTCAAAATTAATACATCATTTATTAAACTGATAATATTACCTGCATTTTTTTATCAACGGTTGAATTCACCTTTTCCCCAGTCCAAATTTACCCACCGGCATCTTATTCATTGATTTCATCATTTGCTTCATTTGGTCGAATTGCTTAATAAAAGCGTTAATTTCTGCTAAATCCTTGCCGCTTCCTCCAGCAATCCTTTTACGCCGGTTTTGATCAATTACGTCGGGATTAGCGCGCTCATACGGGGTCATCGAGTTTATCATCGCTTCAATGCCTTTAAAAGAATCGTTGTTTACATCAATATCTTTTACTGCTTTGCCGATGCCAGGAATCATTCCCATCAAATCTTTTATATTTCCCATCTTTTTTATCTGTTCTAATTGTTGCTTAAAATCTTCGAAATCAAATTGATTTTTTCGGATTTTTTTCTCCAGTTTCTTCGTCTGTTCTTCATCAAATTGGGCCTGTGCTTTTTCTACCAAAGTCGTTATATCGCCCATGCCCAGTATACGCTGCGCCATTCGGTCGGGATAAAAAACATCCAGTGTATCCAATTTTTCCCCTGTGCTTACAAACTTAATTGGCTTCTCCACCGTGTATTTAATGGAAAGCGCCGCACCACCCCGGGTATCCCCGTCCAATTTTGTGAGTACAACTCCCGAAAAATTCAATCTTTCATTAAATGCTTTTGCCGTATTCACTGCGTCCTGCCCGGTCATTGAATCAACAACAAATAAAATTTCCTGTGGATTTACAGAAGATTTAATATTCGCAACCTCATTCATCATCACTTCATCAATTGCCAGACGCCCCGCCGTATCAATAATTACAACATTTTTGTTTTTACCTCTTGCTTCTTTAATTGCATTCTGTGCAATTTCAACTGCATTTTTATTTTCAGGCTCGCTGTAAACTTCTACACCAATCTGGTCACCTAAAACCCTTAATTGCTCAATGGCAGCGGGACGATAAATATCTGCAGCTACCAACAGCGGAGAAAATCCTTTTTTTGTCTTAAGATAATGAGCAAGTTTACCGCTGAATGTGGTTTTACCGCTTCCCTGCAAGCCAGCGATTAAAATAACGGCAGGATTCCCTTTTGCGTTGAATTCAGATTCACTACCTCCCATTAATGACGCCAGTTCATCTTTGACGATCTTTATCATTAGCTGTCCTGGGCTCACAGCAGTAAGCACTTTTTGCCCCAGCGCCTTTTCCTTTACCGTATCGGTAAACTCTTTGGCAATTTTATAATTCACATCGGCATCGATCAACGCGCGGCGAATATCTTTTACCGTTGCTGCAATATTCAGCTCTGTTATCCTCCCTTCTCCCTTTATTTGCTTAAACGCCGACTCCAGCCGGTCGGTTAAATTTTCAAACATAATTATTGATCATTTCAGTTGATAAAAAAAAGTGAATATAACTAATGTCATATTCACTTTGAAAATAAGCTGCAAATTAGGAAAACAGAGTAAATTTTTAAATGATCTTTTTAAGTTTTTTATTAAACACCTAAATAAGTTTTTAGAGATTCTGAACGGGTATTGGTTCTGAGTTTGGTGATTGCTTTATCTTTAATCTGCCGAACCCGCTCACGGGTAAGATTGAATCTTTCACCTATATCTTCCAAACTCATGGGGTGATCCGTTCCTATTCCGAAGAAAAAACAAATCACTTCTTTCTGACGCTCTGTAAGACTTTTCAGCGACCTTTCAATCTCCTCTTTCAATGATTGGTCATACTCAATATTTTTCTCTGCACGCTCAGCATTGGGATTTTCCAGAACGTCTATCAATGTACTTTCTTCTCCTTCTGACAATGGGGTATCGACGCTAACATGCCTTGCTGTAATTCCAATTGATGAGGAAACTTCTTCAATATCGATATTGAGCAATTCGGCCAATTCTTCAGAAGAAGGCTCACGTTCAAACTCCTGCTCCAGCTGAGAATAGGCTTTTTGAATTCGATTGGTTAATCCCACCTTATTTAAAGGAAGACGTACAATTCTTGATTGTTCTGCCAATGATTGCAAAATGCTTTGCCGAATCCACCACACAGCGTAAGAAATAAATTTAAACCCTCGGGTTTCGTCGAAACGCTGCGCTGCCTTTATCAATCCAAGATTTCCTTCATTGATCAGGTCAGGAAGAGAAAGACCTTGATTTTGATATTGCTTGGCAACAGAAACAACGAAACGTAGATTTGCTTTGGTAAGTTTTTCAAGCGCTTTTTGATCCCCCTGCCTGATGCGAACTGCAAGTTTCACTTCTTCTTCAGGCCCAATCAATTCAACTTTTCCTATTTCTTGCAAATACTTTTCCAAACTCTGCGATTCACGATTGGTAATGCTTTTTGTGATCTTGAGTTGACGCATACTCATAGGTAAGCAGTTTTTAAGGGTTTATTAAAAAAATGTCCAATATGCATAAAGAATACGAATTAACATTTAACGTAAAATCGGACATTTTCTTATTCGATATTACAAATTAGCGGCTTTCCCCTTATGGGAAGGATAATATAGTGCTTTTAGAGCTTTTACACAAATTTATTTTTTATAAAAGATTGGTTGTCAAAGTATTCACTTTTAATTAGTTCAAATTCAACGTTATATTCCTGCAAAAAGGATAAAAAAATTTTGACCGTTCAAATATTTCTTTATTATTGCGCAGTAAGATTCATTTTTATTTGTATAAAACGAATATGATTTTATATTGATTGTATTAATTTTTAATTATAAAATGATGTCAGGTTTGGTAAAGATTTCAATTGAATATTAGATGAACAAGAAACAATTATTTACGTTAGAATATCCGGTAAGGTGTTCCCCAGGCATATTGTATGAGTTTTTAAGTAGTCCATCGGGTTTGCAGGAGTGGTTTGCAGATAAAGTTGACGAGCGCGATAAGGTTTTCAGTTTTTCATGGAATGGTTCAACAGATAAAGCTGAAGTTTTGGAAACTGAATTGGATAAATTTATCCGTTTTCACTGGGCAAATACTCCAAAAGACGAATTTTTTGAATTTAGAATCGAAAAGTCAGAGGTGACCAATCAAACTATTCTGGTTATAAAGGATTTTGCCGATAAAAAAGATATTAAAGATCAAAGTTTGCTTTGGGGATCCCAGGTGAAAGATCTTTTTCACCGAATAGGCAGTTAATTTTCCAGGCATTTTAATATGACTTTAAACAGATGCAATAGCTTGGCTTCTGCTTCATTCCATTCATCTAAATTAACTAATGCAGAGACCTTTAGAACAGTTGAATGCAAGAAATGCTTTTGCTTCGGCCCTTCTTTGAGGTCATTCACCAAAATATAATTTTGTTTGTCAATATCATGATTCCATTCATCATCGGTAATGCTCAGGTAAAAATTATTTTGAGTCAATAAGAAAATATTCCGTTGGATTGATCCAGCAAACTTTTCTTTGTATCCGCCTTTTAAATGAAGGGTGATGCTAAAAAAATTCGCCCACCAGAAAAATGTCCTAACCGCAAAAACATTTTCTTTCGTAAAGCGTCTTGGATAATCAAGCATTACATATGGAAGTCCTTTATAATGTTCGCCTTTCGAAATTTTTGGTGTTGTCTGCATAACCTCATCGGGGAGTTGATTTTTTTTTGTTTCATTCTTCATTTCTTCAGCTAAGGACCCAAATAGATGGTACACTTTAAGAATGATTGCATTCTTTGTTAAAATCCATTGTCCATTTTGAACTAATAATAATTCATCTGTTGAAAGCTGTATTTTTGTTTCATTCATTTGCTAAAGTTATTTATCATTTCACAAAATTTCGCATTGATAAAAAAACTCGACATACTTATTGTGCGGTCATTTATCGGCCCGTTCGTTGCTTCTTTTTTTGTAACGCTTTTTGTATTGGTACTTCAATTTTTTTGGCTTTGGATAGATGATTTGGTTGGCAAAGGGCTGGATCTATTAACAACCTTGAGACTTTTCAGTTACGTTTGTGCAACGCTTGTCCCGCTGGCTTTACCCCTTGCCGTTCTGCTTTCATCCATTATGACTTTTGGAAACCTTGGCGAAAGATTTGAATTGGTAGCCATCAAATCGGCTGGAATTTCTTTGCTTCGTTTTATGCAGCCGTTGTTTTTGATCAGCGTTCTTATTTGCGGGATTTCCTTTTTATTCAACAATTATATTATTCCCGTAGCAAATCTAAAAATGCAAACGTTACGTTATGACATAGTTGTTGCAAAACCAGCATTTGACATCAAAGAAGGCGTTTTTTATGATAAGATTGATGGATATATTATCAAGATCGGGAAAAAAGAAAAAGACAATTCCACCATCGCAAATGTTTTGATTTATGAACATCCTGTAAACACTTACAACTCTCTACAGGATAATATTATCGTCGCAGACAAGGGTAAAATGAAAGTTACCCCGGATAATTTTTTAGAATTTGATTTGGAAAACGGAACGCTTTATCAGGAAACAGGGCCGCATCTTACTCCAAATACAGAATTTATAAGAGTCGGTTTTAAATACTATAAAAAGGTATTTGACCTTAGTTCTTTTAAACTCACAAAGAGTGATGATAATACTTTTAAGAACAATTATCAAATGCTTAATATTGTCCAGCTTACCATGACAATCGATTCGCTGAGAAAAAAGGATGATGAAAATTTAGCCAGGTCAAATGCAATGATGGTCCGCCAAATAGGTTTTTCGAAATTAATTGACTCAAACTGGTCAAATATTAAATCACCCGCGGTTGGTAGACAAAAATCTTTTAAAGATTTGTTGCCAGATAGTGTTCAATCCAACGTTTTTGAAAGGAGCGCATCCGTGGTAAACAGCATTAAAAATTCTTTTGATCAAAATGACCTGATATACACAAACGAGCAAAAAGAATTGAGGCTGCACCAGGTAGCATGGCATGACAAATTGACCATGTCATTGGCCTGTTTAGTCTTGTTTTTGATTGGTGCACCTCTCGGTTCTATTATTCGCAGAGGTGGCGTAGGGATGCCATTGGTTTTTGCAGTCATTTTCTTTGTGATTTTTTACCTGCTGAATAATTACGGTTCAAAATTCGTAAAAGAAGGTGTACTTACGCCATTTGCCGGAATGTGGATGGCCACTTATGTTTTGCTTCCGATCGGGATTTTTCTTACCTACAAAGCTTTACACGACTCACAGTTATTTAATAAGGAATTTTATTTCCGACTGTTGAAAACAGTAAAAAGAATTTGGGAAAAATTTCGCACAAGAAGTTCTGTTAAAGAAAATTCGCCCGTGTAAAGCGATTAATCCATTAATACAATTCATTACTAAAAGTGTAGTTATTGTTATCTACTTTTGCCTGAAATTTTTTAATTGGAACAAAGCAACAGACAGAATTATAAAACACAACAATGGATATTCATCGTTGCGGTTATTTTGTTATTGTTAAAACTTGCCGCATACTTTTTAACTCATTCTGTCGCCATTCTAACCGATGCCCTGGAAAGCATTGTAAATGTGATTGCAGGAATCATTGGTTTATACAGTTTATATATTGCTGCAAAGCCACGTGACCGTGATCATCCATACGGACACGGTAAGGCTGAATTTCTT
>DATGFZ010000050.1:0-2182 GCA_035308805.1 Puia sp.
CATTATCAATTACCTTAAATTTATCAGCGCTTAATTCTTCAACAATACTGAGTTTCCCTTCGCCGCAAGATGCAAAAACATATTTCAATCCGCTGTCAAAGCAAACACCGTCGCAACCATCAGCAATGGTTAGTTTGTCAACGACCCTGCCATTGGTAGCATCAAGGACAATTAATAATTTATCACATCCGGCAAACAATCTTTTTGTTTTTTTATCAATTGCTAACCCAGTCGGACCTTCACCCGGTGCAATGCTCCAACTTGCGTCAACCGTATTGGTAGAAATATTTATTGCTGAAATCTCACTTTTGTCTTCAATGTTGACGTAAATTTTTCCAGCACCGTCGGACACAGCTGTTTCAGGTTTTCCGGCAACCGGAATTGTAGCAACAACTTTATCAGTTGCCGGATCAATCACAGATAAGTCTTTGCTTCGCCCGTTACACGTAATGATTTTTTTCGAAAACTCATCATACATAATCGCGTCGGGGTTTTGCCCGGTTGCAATTTGAGTAATGATTTGATTGGTCTTCAAATCAAAAACCGTAACATTATTCAACCTGCCGTTGCTGGTATAACCTTTATTCAATGAAGCGGCAAAAGCGATACCATGCACTCCGGTCGTACCAGGAATCACGCCTACCGAATCTCCTGTTGTCTCATCCAGAATGTTTACCTGTGATCCGTGAGAAACGTAAATCCGGTTGTTGCCCGGACCGACCGAAATATAATCCCAGCCGCCGCTGCTCACGATGTGAAAAGTCTTTTCAACCTTAAATCCACTTTGCTGAGCAACAATAATATCGGGTAGCGCGATAAATAAAATAAGACAAATACTGAGTAAATATTTCATGTTTTTTTATTTAATACAATAAAAGGAGAAGTTTTGCGAAATTGAAATCCAATTCTGAAGAAATGTTGAAGTTTCTCAGGCCTGGACTGTCTAATGGTTTCTTGACTTAAGTTTGCATATTATGAAAGTGCTCATTATCGAAGACGAGAAATTATTAAGCGAGAGCATCATCACTTGCCTAAAGCAGGAAGGTTTTATTGGCGATGCAGCTAACGAATATAAAACCGCAATTGAAAAAATCGAATCCTTCGATTACGATTGCATTTTACTCGACATTAATTTACCGGGCGGCAGCGGGCTTGAAATTTTAAAGCAGCTCAAAAAAAATAAAAAAACGGATGGTGTTTTAATAATCTCTGCACGAAACTCTCTTGAGGACAAGATAAGCGGTTTATTGTTAGGCGCAGACGATTATCTTGCCAAACCATTTCATTTATCAGAACTCATGGCGCGGATAATGGCGATCATCAGGAGAAAAAATTCAGCCGGAAATAATCTCATTCAGTTTGATGACTTAATAATTGACACACTGGCAAAAACAGTCTCTGTAAATAATAAGTTAATTGATCTGACGCGCAAAGAATATCAGTTGCTTTTATATTTTGCGTACAATAAGAACCGCGTCATTTCCAAAAACGCCATTGCAGAACATTTATGGGGAGATGAAACAGAAAGCGCGTCAAATTATGACTTTATTTATACCCACGTAAAAAATCTGCGCAAAAAATTACTTGCTGCCGGCTGCGCAGATTATGTCCAATCTATATATGGAATGGGTTATAAATTCTCTGTTTCATGAAATTAATTACGAAATATAACCGTGTTAATATCATTGCGACAGTAGCGGTTTTACTTGTTGCAAGTGTTTGTTATTATTTTATTGTACGGTATGTGCTGATTCACCAGTTGGATAACA
The DNA here is from genome assembly GCA_035308805.1 of Puia sp. Taxonomy (GTDB): domain Bacteria; phylum Bacteroidota; class Bacteroidia; order Chitinophagales; family Chitinophagaceae; genus Puia. The sequence goes on from DATGFZ010000050.1 coordinate 1,770, forward strand.
CGTTGAAAGTAGAAGAAGCGGAAATATTAAATTATGTAAAGACAAAAGATCATCTTCCTGAAGCAAGCAATTATCGTGATCAGCATATCAATTTTATTCAAGCTTCCTCCACATTTAAAAGAAATTTCAGCAATATTAATTTATATGAAGAAAGGCATCATGAAACCAATGTGTACCGGGAATTGTCTTTTCCGGTTATGGTCAATACCAAATTGTATAAAGCTTCGGTTACAAAGTCCGAAGAAGAGGTGGAAGACCTGGTTTGGCTAATCGTAGTGATCACCGTCTGCGTAATTATTTTATTGCTGCTGATTTTATTTATCACCAACCGGGTGTTATTGAGAAAAATTTGGAGTCCGTTCTACAGCACGCTTGAATCCATTAAAACATTTAATCTTTCCAACAGAAAAAAT
>DATGFZ010000051.1:0-2224 GCA_035308805.1 Puia sp.
CAATCATTTACAAGTGTTTCGAATGACAATGCCGTACTTTATAGTGGAACAATTTCGCCAGGGTGTTTGGGAGTTAACACTACTGGAGTAATAGCAGGAAAAACACTGACAAATAGCACGAGTATTAATGTTTGCCTTGCTACTGGTTTTTCTTATACTTCGGGAACACCGGTCAATTGGGGTTCTGCTTTTGTTAATAACAATTGCACAGGTTGCAATATCGTTTTACCCCTGAATGTTATTTCGCTGACCGCTGTTGAACAAAGCAATGATATCGCACTCCAATGGGACATTAGGGGTAATATAAATGGTAATGAAGTTTTTGATATCGAAGAATCAAATGACGGAAAAGAATTTCACAATATTGCGGTTATAGATGCAGAACAAAACATTAGTCACTACTCTGTTTATGATAATAATATTTCAGCGGCTCAACAATTTTACCGGGTAAAACAGATTTCTCAAAATGGACTGATTTCCTATTCAGAAATAATTTCTATAAAAACGCTTGTTGGACAACAAATATGGGTATATCCAAACCCCGTAACCAACAATAACAATCTTAATATTGTCATTAATTCCTCAAAAACAGGTAGTCTTGAATTGTCACTTTTTGATTTATCCGGTAAAATGCTTAACTCCTCAAATCACTCGCTGCAAAACGGCAGAAATCAATTGAATTTTGGTTTGAACAATATACTGGAGGGAACTTACATACTTAAATTTCACTCAGATTATATTGGCGATTCTTATAGTAAAATAATCGTTTTGCGATGATAACTGGTTTACACCTTTATAATTTGCAATGATCATGATATAAACTGACAAATACCTAGAAGAATAGCTAAACATAACCTTGAATGTATGATGTCTTCAAATAAAAGGAAAATTTGCCTTATTTAACAAAATTTATTCCAGATGCAGGTCATTCGGTTTGCATTGATTTGACCGGTCATTCCTGCCCGCATCGCCTGAAAACTTATGGTAAGCAGCTCTATTCCAATTGCTGCGACTCACCCTGCAAGAAAAAGCCAGCCGATGGGGACTTAAAACACTCCATCCTGCTGAAAGCGGTAAAGGTATTTGGATGGACAGAAAGGGAATTCTTTGTGGAAGAATTTGAATCAGCCATTATTTTATTCACCACCCTGGCTTTTTGAATATTGTTTGAATTAAATTAAAAAACTCTTGTAATATTTTACATTACAAGAGTTTACAATTTAGGCAGTTGCCCGACAAGGGCTCGAACCTCAACATTCAGATCCAGAATCTGACGTACTACCATTATACTATCGGGCAATCGGTTTACCTAGATTTTGCAGTTGCAAATATAATTGAAAAAGGCAGAAAATCTATTTAACCTGCCTGTTTAAATGTGTAGCAAAACATTACAGTGTCTGTATCAATAACGAACAGTTTCGTAATTTTTTTTAATAAAAGCAATTGCATTTCAATAAATTATATTATGGCATGTAAGTGGTAAGCAGTAGGTGACAAACAATATATCACGCTGCATTCAATACATTAGACAACAGAAATTTAAAGTTATGTTTAAGAATTATTTTACCGTCGCCTTAAGAAATTTTCGCCGTAATAAGATTTTTTCTTCCATTAATGTACTGGGACTATCGATCGGAATCAGCGCGTCCTTGGTAATATTTCTTATTGTTTATTTTGAACTCAGTTTTGATAAATTCGAAAAGGACGGAGAGAGAATTTTTCGCGTCGTCGTAGATTCAAAATTTAACGGAGATGTTGGTCATGGTCCCGCCGTACCGGCTCCATTAAGCAGTGCAATCCAAAATGAAATTTCCGGTGTTGAAGCCAGTATTCCCGTTATGCAATTCCAGGGAGATGCAACCGCGAGAGTTACCATTGGTTCGAATAATCCTGTTAAACCGGCTGTTTACAAACATCAAGAGGATATTGTTTTTACCACCAACGAATATTTTCAACTGTTGCCATTTCAATGGATCGCAGGTTCACCGCAAACGGCTTTGACGGAACCATTTTCTGTGGTGATCACTGAGCGAAGGGCCAAACAATATTTTCCAGAGATCTCATTATCGGATGTCCCAGGAAAACAAATTACCTACAATGACGATCTTAAAGTGACAGTGACCGGAATTGTAAAAGATCTAAATGAACATACGGATTTCACTTCAGAAGAATTTATTTCTTTTCCCACAATCGAAAAAACAAATTTGCAGAAGCAGTTCATGAT